>RZZR01000001.1 GCA_009929795.1 Deltaproteobacteria bacterium
GGATAGGCTTCAACAGGGCGGCCAGATTCATCGAACAGATGGAGCAGGATGGAATCATCGGCCCCCAGGACGGCAGCAAGCCCAGAGCCATTTTACGCAAACCCTGATGCTCGAATCAACGACCGGAACCAAAAAATTTGCACCCGGCATCTGTATCGGCCTGGGGTCCAACATGGGGGAGGCAGAATCCAATGTTGCCAAGGCCTTGGTTCATGTGGCCGAATTGCCCGGAGTTCGCGTCGTCGCTCGATCTCCGGTCTACCGGACCGAGCCCCAAGATTTTCGAGACCAGGCTTGGTTTTTAAATCAGGTCGCTATGCTCGAATGTTCGGCCTGGTGGACTCCTCAACGACTCATGCACTCACTTTTGAGCATTGAATCCCGCATGGGTCGAAATCGTATAGGTCCTGAAAAAGGGCCTCGAATTATCGACATCGATCTCTTGACCTTTGGGACGACGATCTGTTTGGGCACTGACCTTGTTCTTCCTCATCCCCGTATGCATCGCCGGGCTTTCGTGCTCGTCCCTTTGTTTGATCTGGACCCGGAATTCGTCATTCCCGGTCCGAATTCAAGTAGGATCGACGCGGTCCTTGCCAATTTGCGTTTCACGGTCGAGAATGGATTGATCAGACAAAAATAAAAAAAGAATATCAAGATGATAATTGATAAATATAAACCTTTACTTTAAATACAAGGCGGTCCCAGATGATCAAACTTTTGATTTTCGTCGCCGCAGCCTACATTTTGTACAAGCTGCTTACTGGCGACAAGCGCAAGAAGAACCAAGCATCTCAAAAAATTCAGGACCAGAAGGTCGCCGACGGCGAAATGGTCAAGGATCCGATCTGTGGAACCTATGTGCCCAAGGACACGGACATTAGAATCCGTAACGGAGAAAAGGTCCATTGTTTCTGCAGCTATGACTGCCGGGACAAGTATATGAAACAATTGGAATCCGGCCAGGAAATCAAGGAGTAGGGCATGCGTTTTTTTCTCGATACCGCCAATCTGGATCAAATCTCCAAGGCCCGAGACTACGGGGTCTTGGATGGGGTGACGACCAACCCATCCATTTTGTCTAGAGAGGGCAAGGATTGGCGTGCATTGGCCGAAACCATCTGCTCGATGGTCGAGGGTCCTGTCAGCCTTGAAGTCATGGGGACGGCCACGGGCCAGATGGTTGCCGAAGCCGTGGAGCTGGCTAAAATCGGTCCCAATGTTGTGGTCAAGATTCCCATGACCAAAGATGGAATCAAGGCCGTTGCCGTATTGAGGGACATGAATATTCCAGTGAACGTCACCCTGATTTTTTCGCCGCTTCAAGCTTTGCTCGCCGCCAAGGCCGGAGCGAACTATGTCAGTCCATTTGTCGGACGACTGGATGACATTGGGCATAACGGCATGGAAATCGTTGTTCAAATTCAGACCATCTTTGAGCAGTACGGCTACGATTCGGAGGTTCTGGTGGCCAGCGTGCGTTCCACGGCACATGTTCTCGAGGCTGCCATGGTCGGGGCGAACATCGTGACCATTCCGTTTTCCATTCTTGAGCAGCTCTTCAGTCATCCTTTGACCTCGGCCGGTCTGGACATCTTTATGAGGGACGCTCAAGGCTCGGGCTGGAAGTCCAAGAATAGGTAATCTTATGTGAATACGGTGGGTTGTCTCAATATATTTTTTCTTTGTTACTAAGTCTCATAATGTAAATTATGTAAACTTTTATAAAATTAAATCAAAAATTTGAGCGAAAAAAACTGTCGCCCCTCTAAGATCATTTTTGCAGATGATGCCCCGCTCAAACCATCAAGTTCCGCTTTAAATTTCAATTTTTCAAGTCAAACTTCAACAACCGGAATACTCCACATGTTCGTCCGTGCTCTGATGCTTAATCTCTGTCTCGCCATTCTGACGATTAATCTGGGAATTATCCCGGCAAATGCGGCCAAGGATCAGGAATTCTCCTCCTGGCTCAGAGATCTCGACGCCTGGGATGCCTTTGCCCGTGAAATGGCCAGGCAAAACCCTACCCAGGAGACTGTCTTGTCCCAGGCCGAGGCCCTCATTTTTAGCGACAATCCCGAGGAGGCACTTGGACTCCTAAATGCCTTTGGGCATTTCGATGGGACTCTCGAAGGTCGTAGACTCTGGCTCAAGGGACGGGCTCAACGTCAACTAGGACTGTTTCCCGAGGCGGTCCTGGATTTTGCCGAGGCCTGCTCATCTCTCGATCCCACCCAGGCATTGAAATCGCTCCGGGAAGAGCCCAGACTCGAAACCCTTTGGGACATGGTCTGGACCCGCTGGTTCTGGGACCTGTGGAAAAATCCGAATCAGGATATCGTTCAGGCCCGTCATGGAATTTTGGACAGGACCTTGAGTTTGGCCAACCAAGCCTGGCCAAACTCGCGTCGTTGGCAGGCCATCGCCCAGATATGGGCACTTAAGCCACTTTCCTTTGAACAGGATGACCATGCAGGCATCTCGTCTGCTCCATCCGGTGAACGGGTACTTCTGGTCCGAGCCCTAGCCGCTTGGTCCGTGGGCTTTTGGAGCGTCGGCCATAAGGCCGTCGAAGGTCTCTCCAATGCCGACCAGCGAAATTTCTGGTTCCGATTTGGCGAGTACCTCAAAAACGGTGCCGAAGAAACATCCATTCAAGCAGAAGCCGCCCCTTCGATGGAGCTTTCCTTTTGGGAGGTTTATCGACCCCAGCTTCGGAACATGGCATCCGGAGGATGGGCTCTGTCCGGCCCGAACACTCTGTCCTGGCCTCATTTTCTGGCCCGTTTATCCGAGCTCAGTCCGGGCCAGGCCCTGCAGGCTGTTCGAAAGGAAAAGGAATCCTCACTTCTCGACGAGGGTATTCGGTCTTCCTTGTCCGATCTTGAAATCGTTTTCCGAGTCTTGGATGGTGATCTGTCTGTTTTTGTGGACAGCAACACCACTGCTTCACATCCATGGGATCATTCTCTTTGTCTGGCTTTGTCCCGGATTTTGGCTAAAAACACATTTCCTGATACCTTTGCTGACACTGATCAAAAGTTGCTCATCCTGTCTCTGGCCAATGCCGGAGGTGTTTTAGCTTCGCCATCTATTCAGGCCCCCTTCTGGACCGTTTCGGAACAGGCAAAATCCTGGCCCTTGGATCCGCTTCTTCTGTACACCGATCTTGCCGAAAGTCTCCAGAGCCCGGAAGGCAAACAGGCCTCGGCCGCAATGTTGGCTTTTTTGTACTCCCGAAGTGTTGCCGGACAACGCGGGTTTCTGGTTTTGGCCCAGGAAGCCCATGGCCAAGGCCGCATCGCCTTGGCCTGGAAATACGTTAGAGAAATTGACGAACAAGATATCGGACCGGGATGGGGCAATGCCTATCTGCTGGCCCGGGCCGGACTGGAGATGGAACAGGGCATGGAGGCTGAATCCCTCCAAACCTACAAGAGCATTCTGGAGATCACTCCCGAGAGTGTCACCGTGGCGAGAAGGCTCAAACTCGCCCTCCTTGCTCAAAGGCTCGGGCAATGGACTTGGGCCCAGGACATGCTCGAAAAAATTTGGTCGGAAAGAGATGGGTTACCCAGGGATCTCCAAGCCGAAACCCTATTTTGGATGGGGGAAGGGGCACAATATCTTGGGAATGAAGACCAAGCCCTGGATTACTATCTGATACTCGGCTGGAAATTTCCCGAACAGAACATCTGGGCATTGACGGCCTTGTATCGGGCCGGGCTGATCTATGAAAATCAAGGCAGATTCACGGCCGCGTCAAGGCTCTTTTCCCGGGTGGCCAAGAATGCTGATCGTAAGAGCCAGAAGGAAGCTGCCGAACAACGGGTCAAGGCCCTGGAAAAGAAGACCGGGCAGGCGGCTAAGGGCACGGTCCCATTGTTTTGAGGCCTGCCATGGGCGGCGCACTGCAATATAAAGTGATGCTTGAGGTATTGGCCTTGATTGGAGGATCGGACTTGAATCACAAGAAGCAGGGGACAATCCGATGATGAAGTACATCGTATTCGAAGATTTTTCCGGACAGGAGCTTCCGGTCCTATTTCCGGACAGGATCGGGCATGGCGAGATGCGAGCCCAGATCCCCTACTCCAAAATCATTTCGGCCGGATTCGTCGAGATCAATAAATCTCGGATTTCCTGTAGCGGAGGTTCCAAATCGTTGGGGGTCGAATTTCGACCGGAGGACTCAGAAACCATAGCCACCCATCTCGAGCCTTCCTGAAGCCCCTTATAGGCAGTCTTCAGGCCGGGTCTTCCATCTGCGGTGCATCCAAAACCACTGTTCCGGATAGGCCCTGACGATTCTCTCCACGGCTTCGGTGTAGAACCGGGCCGCCGCCTCAATTCGTTCCCCGATCGGTCCCTGCAGGTCCCGGGTGTCCAGCGGAGTTTCCCATACCAGTCGATACCCCTTTGGTTCTCGACGTACGAGAAAAATTGGTAAGATCGTGGCCTGAGAGCGAACGGCCAAAACAGCCGGACCGATGTTGACTGCCGCCTCCAACCCAAGGAATGGAATGAACGTGGCCTCTTCGACCATGGTGTTGTGGTCGACCAAAAAGGCACTGACCCCATTTTTTCGAAGGCAGCGTAAGACCGACTTTACCGCTTGACGATGGCGAACGATCTCGACCCGGGCCAAAGTTCTCATGTGAAGCATGAGCAGGCCCAGCTCCCTGTCCTTCGGAAGACGGACGACAACCTGATTGGGACGCCCTTCCGGCACGAACAAATTAAGCATTCCAGCCAGAAGTTCCCATGCCCCCATGTGCCCGGTGACTCCGATTATGGGCCGATCCAACTCGGCCAAAGCCACAAGAGAGGCCATATCCGGGATTTCGACCCTGTCCAGGAATCTCCAGTCCACATTGCGGGTCATGAAAATTTCCATGAAGGACTGGCCGCTGTTGATGAAGCTTGCCTTGGCGACGACTTTGGCCCAATCAGGGGAAAGATTCAGGCGCTCTTGAACCGATCGAGTCGATTCCCGGCGACGACTTCCGAGTACGGCCCACATTATCCGGCCCAAGCCCCGTCCCAAACAGATCAGGACTCTCTCGGGCAAGGCCTGGGCTACTCGAAAAAAACTCCAGTAGAATGCATCCTTCATCGGTTACCCTCCACCGCATCCGTCAAGGCGTTGAGCCTGGCCTCAAGGTGTTCTCTCTCCTGGGCCAAACCTCGACGATCGAGATCTCTGGGCACTTCGTAGGGTGAACCGTAGAAAACGTCGCATCTGGAAAACGGCAGAGGCAGTTGGAACCGATCCCATGAACGTTCAAAGACCTTGGCCCTGTGCATGATCGTCCTGACTGGGATAATCATGGCCCCGATTTTGGAGGCCACGAACACGGCCCCTTCCTTGACCCGATGCCTGGGCCCACGGGGCCCGTCCACGGCCAAGACCAGTCCTGCCCCACGTCGCTTCATTTCGCGCATGGAACTCATGACCGCCTGCATTCCCCCTCTCGTACTTGAGCCTCTCGTTACGGCGTACCCGAGTCTCTGGGCGATTCTGGTGGCCACCTCCCCGTCCTTGCTCTGGCTGACGACAGCGATATGGCCTTCGTCTCGATGTAAATAGGTGACAGGAAACAATTCATCGTGCCAGACGGCGCAGACAAAACGGTTGTCGACTCCCCGGGCGGCCTGGGCCTGTTCAAAGCCTTGGAGACTGAAGTGCAGGGTCGAACCCCAGGTTCGAATGAGTCCCGCCATAAGTATCGGTGCCAAATAACCGCTCATCGTACTTCGTCTCACTCCTTGGCTGCCACTGATTTATTAGCGTTACGTGTTTCTTGCCGCCTCATCCCTAAATGTGCGGACGGTCGAGGTCAATTCTTGTCTGTGTCCACGAAAGGCTCTAGACCTGCCATGAACGGAACGTATCCCGAAGGAGATTCATCCATGCAGCGTTTGGTTTTCATCATCACCGGCCAGGTTCAGGGGGTCGGCTTCAGACCCTTTGTCTACAGGTTGGCCGCGGAAGAGGTCCTGACCGGATTCGTTCTCAACGACTCCAAGGGGGTCAGGATCGAGATTCAGGGGTCAGAAGACCGGCTTAAGTCTTTTTCTTTGCGGCTACGGGACGAACTTCCTCCTCTGGCCGCCATTGTCTCCTTGGAGTGGGAGAATATGCCCGTCGTCGAAGCTGAAGAACGGTTTGTCATCCAAGCCAGCCGGTCCGGGGCCGGACATTCCGTTCTTATCTCTCCCGACGTGGCTACCTGTCCGGATTGTCTTCAGGACATCTTCGCCCCCAAGAATCGACGATACGGCTATGCCTTCACCAATTGCACGAATTGCGGCCCGCGGTTCACCATTACGGCCAGAATTCCCTACGACCGTCCATCGACGTCCATGGCATGTTTTCCCCTCTGTACTGACTGCCGACTGGAATACGAAGACCCCTTGGACCGAAGATTTCACGCCCAGCCCAATGCCTGCCCGGTGTGCGGGCCCCGACTTTGGTTACAAAAGAATGAAATTCGTCTGGCCGAAGGTTCTGAGGCCCTGGCCGGTTTGGTTCAAAAATTGGCTGAGGGAGGCATAGCGGCCGTTAAGGGTCTGGGAGGGTTTCATCTTGTTTGTGACGCCGCCAATCCCGAGGCGGTCAGAACATTGCGGGCCAGAAAGAAGCGTTTCGGCAAGCCCCTGGCGGTCATGGTTCCGGATCTTGCAACGGCCCGGAGCCTTTGTTGCGTGGACCCAACCGAGGCCGATCTCCTGTCCGGGATAAAGCGGCCCATCGTCCTCTTGAGACGCAAGGAAGATTGCCCTTTGGATCGGGAACTGGCTCCGGACACGGACTATCTCGGAATCATGCTTCCCTACACCCCGCTCCACCACCTCATCCTAGCCCGGTTCGCGGCATTGAGACCAAAAAGAATTCCGGCCCTGGTCATGACCTCGGGAAATATGAGCTCCGAACCGATTTGCTTGGGAAACCGCGAGGCCTTGTCTCGTTTGACTCGCATAGCCGACCTATTCTTGCTTCATGACCGCGACATTTTGATCCGGTGCGACGATTCCGTGGTTCGCGTCGTCGACGGTCGAGCGATTCTCCTTCGTCGGGCCAGAGGCTACACACCATCGCCGGTTTTCTTGCCCCGAAGTGGACCAAGCGTTTTCGGAACCGGCCCAGAACTCAAGGCTACCATGTGCCTGACCAAGGGCAACCAGGCGTTTCCCTCCCAGCACATCGGGGACATGTCCAATCTGGAAACCATGGAGTTCTACCGGGAGATGGCTGCCCATCTCCCGGATATCCTGCAATGCGAGCCAAAGGCCCAAGTTCGGGATGTGCATCCCAACTACATGACCACGGCTTTTGCCCAGGAGCGATCCCATCTGCCAACCATGACGCTTCAGCACCATGTAGCCCATGTCTGGGCTTGCATAGCCGAAAATCGCATCGACGAGCCCTGTCTTGGCATCGCCTTGGACGGTACCGGACTCGGCGAGGACGGCACCCTTTGGGGCGGCGAACTCTTTCTTGTCGATCCAATCCGGGCACAACATCAGAGAATCGGTCGTTTGGCCAGGGTGCGCCTGCCGGGAGGGGATCAGGCAGTTGTGGAACCCTGGAGAATTGCCAAGGCCTTTGTCCATAGCCTGGGCCTCGCGCCTCCCGCAGGCAGAGCCTGGCCATGGATGGAGCAATATGCCACGGCAGACTCCATCGTTCAGACCATGCTGGACCGAGGAATCAATTCTCCCATCAGTTCGAGTTGCGGCCGTCTGTTCGATGCAGTGTCCGCTCTTCTCGGCCTGTGTCTGGTCATTGATTACGAAGGTCAGGCGGCCATTCGTCTCGAATCGGCGCAGGCGGAAGACGATCGGATTGCCTACCCCTGCCCTCTTCGACATGACGAGGGCCTGACAATCCTGGACACGCACGAAATTTTCAAATGCGTTTTTATTGATTGGCGAAATGAGGTGCCGACGGGAATCATTTCCGGACGGTTTCACCGAGGACTGATCAGGGGGCTCGTGGACTGGACTTTGGACGGGGCGACCAGGACTGGAATCAGAAAGGTGGTCTTAAGCGGAGGGGTATTCCAGAATGCGACTCTGGCTAGATGCCTCCCAACGGCGCTTCAAAAGCGTGATCTGGAACCATCGGTCCACACCCTCGTGCCCCCCAACGACGCCTGCATTTCTCTTGGTCAGGCCTGGTACGGGATTTGTGCTCTTGAAGCTGAGGAAAAGTGACCGACTTTGAGGCGCCTCAACGAACCAAGGGCTGTGCACTCCATGGATTGTCGAGTCTGGAATACCGGTCGCAGACGTCGGCGCCCAGAGCCGCTGTCCGACCTAGGCGACACCGCAAAAATTCGTGAATCAGAATCTTTTCCATCTCAAGTCTGGGCATGGCGTCCAGATAAGAGTCGTCGGCCAGCAATTCGCTGAAGGGGTCGCGTCTGAGGATCGGGTCATCCGCAGAAGCCAGAGTTCGGAAATAGGGGCGCAAAAGATCACGGAGTTCTCGGTTTTCCAGGGTGCCGAGTTCGGCCCTGCGGTCGAGAAGTTCATCATAGCTTGGCAAAAACGGGGATTCAAGGATGGTCTTCAGGTCTGATACGAATCGGGTCATCCCCCGCTCGATGTGCGAGGACTTGACCATATTCATGTTGGACCACCCTGCCTTGAGCCATTTGAAGATGACGCATTGAACCGAGGTCGGGCCGGTCTCCACGAAGACCGAAACCGTAAAGCCGTTATACATGTAGGTGCTGGCCCACCCCAACCCGGACATGCTCACTCCTTCTTCATTGGAATAGATGTAATTCCAATTCTGGTCGTCGCCGACCACGGCCCCTTTGCGGCCCACATCGGATTTGTCGGCCTGCCGGGATACAGAGACCACTGCTTTTTCAGGACCGGGAAGAATCGTCATGCTCCGGTACAAGTCATACCCGTAGTAGGCGCCGGTGTTCAGGTCCGGAGTAATCTCCTCACGCTCCACTCCACGAACGAAAAACGGCTCTTGAAGATTGTCGAACATCTTCCAGAGCAGGGGGAACCCGTCAGGATGGTTTTCAACCGATTTCCATTCGGTCATCCGCATGGAGGAAGGCATGACAATATAGCACGGCAGATTAGGGTCGTACATGTATTGCATGAGCTTTTTAAGCGGCACGTCAATTCGGAAGCTAATGAATGCCGGAGTGGCCCCTTCCCGTTTGTCGAGTTTGAGTGCAGATCCGGATGGGGTGGTTTTGGCAAAATGCACCAACGGGGCCAAAAGGCCCCGATCGACATGGGAAGGTCCGTTCGGCAGGCAGGTTGACAGCGTGTAGTCCAATGCTTGGTCAATTTCCGCCGAAATCTTCTGGTCGGCAAGAATGATTTGCGGGGTTGACAGGATGAACAGCATGGCCAGCAGGCCGGACGCTACGAAAAAGAATGATTTTTTGTTGGAAAACATGCAGTTTTGATTATCCGAGAACAAGGTCAAAATCAAGCCGAGCAACTCGTCGTTTCGCCGGAGCCTGCCTTGCGCGGAGGACAGTCTTGCCATTGCCCTGAGCATTGGATAGCTTTTATTATGATTTTGCTTCAAAGAGAGCCGATCCATGTCTGCTTGCTTCCGCCCGGAAAAATCATCGTCGAACCTATTCTAGTGTTTTTGATCCTGACGGCTTTGGTTCTGCCTTCCTGTAGTAACGAAATATCCAGTAAAACAAGGAAGTATATGCAGCCAATCAAGGTCGCCTGGTGTCAGTGGCCAGGCTGGTATCCCATGGCTATCGCCAAGGAAAAGGGCCTGTTCGAAAAACATGGGGCCCATATAGAACCTATCTTCTACTCGACATACGTCCAGATTCTTCCGGACATCGGAGCCGGAGAACTCGGTGGGGGCTGCATGGGCCTCTACGAGGCCCTCAAGTCAGGTCTTCCCAATCTTCGGGTGGTTATGGCCACCGATTTTTCAAAAGGGGCCGAAGGGCTAATTGCCTTGCCAGACATCGACGGTCCGAAAGATCTGATTGGAAAACGCGTTGGAACCCAAGGCTCTCTGTCGGGAAGTGAGTTCATCCTGACCACCTATCTCCGGAGAGCCGGACAGGATGGCAGAGAATTATCCCTCATCGACGTTCCCATTGAACTGGTCATCGACAAAATGTCCTCCGGTTCCATCCAGGCCGGGTATACGTGGAACCCGTTTCTGGCCCTAGCAGAGGCAAATGGTTATCATGTTTTGTTCACCACAGCCGATACTCCCGGCATGATCCTCGATGTTGTCTGCTTCACGGAGGATGTTGTCAAAAAACGCCACGATGACATTCGAGGATTCGTGGCAGCATGGTTTGAGGCTTTGGATTTCTGGCTGAGACACCCAGAAGAAGCAACCCGGATCATTGCTGATGCCGTGGGCAAGCGGCCCAAAGAGGTGTCACTGGCCGGATGTGATCTTTTGAATCTGGAGGACAACCAGCTGCTTTTTTCGTCCGAAAAAGACTCCATCTATGACATCGCTACGGCCCAGATCAATTTTTTCATCAACCTTGGCGATGCATCTTCCGCTCCAAATCCCAAAGACATGATCGACGGCGGCTTTGTTCTAAACCGGAACCGGTAAAAATCCGACCCGAAACCGAGACGTTTTTCAAGTAATGCACGATGCCAGCGGGAAGAGAACGAATCGCGGGATGAAAGTCCGGGCCCGGCAAATCTTCACGTCGGAATCAGACCCGGCAGGCCGCCGAGTGGTGGCCTGCGTGTGCGTCCTTCTGGCAGCCATGGGCCTCGCTCCCTTTGCTCCGCTCCTGCTCACCGATCATGGGAACCAGAGTTTTCTGTTCCCGTTGTCGGTTGCTCTCTTCCAGCTTGTGGCGGCCTTTCTGCTCATCCGTTTCTTTTCCCGGCTGAGACTTCAGACCAAGCTCACCTTGGCCTTCCTTCTGCTGACCCTGTTTCCCATTGCCTTTCAGTCGTTAATTTCCGGCGCCATCATGCGCGAAGCCCTGATGGATACGGCCAAACAATCGCTTCGCGGTGCGGCTCAACAAACGGCAAGGACACTGGACAGTTTTTTCTCTTCGAGTCTAAATACCATCCGGACCCAGGCCCTGCTTCCGGAATTCAGATTGCTGTTCGAGCTTGATCCAGACTTGAGAGTAGGCAGTCTTCAGGAGCAGAGGTGCATGGCCTCTCTCGTCGCCCTCAAGCGGCTCGATCAAGTTTTCATCAATTCCTATGCGATCCTCGATATCGAAGGCCAAGTGATCCTGGACACATCCATTCTTTCGTCCGGTGAAAGCCGCCAAGATCGTAATTATTTCGTCCAAGCCATCAAAACCGGCCTTCCATATGCGTCCGACATCTTCATCTCTCCTAGCAACGGCCGGCCATCCATCGTCTTCTCCAGCGTCATTCGTGACGTGCAGGGCCAAACCGTCGGTCTCATTCGATGCAGATACGATGCGGCCATACTCCAGAGCCTCGTCGCCCGGGAAAACGGTCTGCTCGGCATCGGCTCTTATGCCCTTGTTGTCGACGATCACCGAGTCTGCATCGCAGCTGGCTCCGACCCCTCCTGGCGTGGGCGACCCTTTTGGCACGGACACAAAGGTCTGGATAGCCAGCCTGGCCTCGGACGCGCTCTTTCGACCGCGAAGCAAGCCGTCCCGTTCTTCGCAGGGGCCTCATCCAGCGGCGCGCCCCTGATTTCTTTCGCCGAAATCGAGGTACAGAGGGAACCCATGTGGTTCGCCGAAGTTTCCTTGACCGAAAAACCGTGGCACGTCGCATTCGGTCAGACCCGGGAAAGTTTTATCCGTTCGAGTGTGGCCCAGACCACCGTGACCGGAATCTTGACCGCGGGCCTGGCCTTGGTGGCTTTTGCCTGTTCCCTGATGGTCGCCGGGAGTTTGGCTCGTCCCATCAGGCATTTGGAAGGCATGGCTCGAGACATGTCCCAGGGGTCTTTCGAAAAAAGGGTTCCCGTCGATTCCGACGACGAGCTCGGCCAGCTGTCCCGATCCTTCAACAACATGGCCGAAGCGGTCCAGAAGGCTAGGCAAATCCAAGCCCGTTTGAGCGAACGACTGAGGCAGGTCTTGAACACCATCCCTGACGTGATCGCCCTCACCGACCTCGAAGGAACGGTGCTTGAGATTAACGAGAGTTGCGTCAGAATTTTTGGTTACGAGGCAGAGGAATTAGTTGACAAGCCGATTTTTGTCCTGAGCGGAGAATCGTTTGAAGGAAGCGGGCTGCAATTCGAGATTCGTCAAACTGGGGTCGACATTCCAGTGGACCGGGAGTGGAAAGGTCAAAGAAAAAACGGCACCTTTTTTCCAATTCAACTCCGAGCTCACAGAATTCTTTTGCCGGAGGGTTTGAGATATCTGGTTTTGATCACAGACATCAGCCGCCGAAAATTGGCTGAGGAGGCCCTAGAATCCTACAGGCGTTCCTTCCAGACCATGTTTGACTCCATCCCATCCATTTTGGCGGCCGTCGACGCGGACGGACTGGTTACCCACTGGAATTTTCAGGCCGAGGAAACCCTGTCCCGGCCTATAAGCGACGCCGTCGGCAAACCTCTGGATTCGGTCCTGCCGCTGATGGCAGGCTCCATGGATGTGGTTTCGGAATGCATCCGTTTCCGCAAGACCAAAAGGTTGGAACGGGTTCCTCTTGATGGGCCCGAGGGCATCCGCTATTTTGACGTGACCTTGGCGCCCCTACTTTCGGACAGCCTCCCGGGGATGCTGGTCAGAGTCGACGAAGTCACGGCCCGAGTCCGGCTCGAGGAGATGATGGCCCAGACCGAGAAAATGATGTCCATCGGCGGACTTGCCGCCGGAATCGCTCACGAGATCAACAATCCTCTGGCGTCCATCACCCTCGGAGCCCAGATATTGGAACAGCGTCTTTTAAACGATTCCAGAGCCAACGACGAAGCCGCCGTAAAGCTTGGCCTCTCGATGGATCGAATTTGGTCGTATCTTGATGCCAGAAAAATTCCGTCCAGGATTCATGATATTCAAAACGCCGCTGACAGAGCCTCCAAAATCGTCAGCGGGATGCTCGAGATGAGCGGCAAGAAATCCGGCGGCTACGCCATGGCCGACTTCAACGCCCTTGTCCTTCAATGCATCGAGGTCGCCCGAAGCGAACAGACCCTGAGGAGCAAGCGGTTCTGGAACATAATCCGAATCGAAACGGATCTGGACCCAAATCTGCCTCCAGTCGAGTGTTCACAGTCCGAAATCGAACAGGTCATGGTCAATCTCCTGCGCAATGCCGCCCAGGCCATGAGTGGACAGAACGCAGGGAGGGAGCCAAGGATCAACATCCGAACCAGGGCCGTGGCCAAAAGCGTGGTCCTTGAGGTCGAGGACAGCGGGCCTGGAGTGGACGAGGCCTCTCGGAAGCGAATTTTCGAACCGTTCTTCACCACTAAGCCCCCCGGCTCCGGCACGGGACTGGGACTGTCCGTATCCTTCTTCATCGTTGTCCGGAATCACAACGGAAGCATGAGTGTCGATGCCGCCCCTCTGGGCGGGGCTCTCTTTCGAATAATTTTGCCCTTGAGTCAAAAAACAGCCGGGAGCGTTCCGTGACGGTCAACGCCCGCAAGGATGTCTCAGTACAGATTCAGGGGGCCGATCTTCGAATCTGCTGGCCTGAATTGGCGATGGCCGAAGTCGCCGTCGCCGGCTCGTTCGACCGGCGAAACGCCTCGGCATGCATCGCCTGGATCGACCGTGTTCTTAAGAAGCGAAAGGCCGACATGACCGTGGATCTGTCCGGAGTGATATCCATGGATGACTACGGTATCTTGGTCCTGGACGCCTTGCGTCGTCGGGCCACGACTCGGGAGGCCTTTTTCCTCAGGAATGTCCCCCGGGAAATCGCCCGCCAGCTGGAGATTGTTCATTTCAAACAGCTGGGGCAGAGCCTGTCATTCAGAGGAGAAAAGGTTGGAGGAATATTTTATCGTCTAGGTGACGCGAGCATCACCATATACCGAGACACGCTTCGCCTCCTCGGCTTCATTGGCGACGTCTGCCTGAGTCTGGCCTTCGTTATCCGTCATCCAGGCCGAATCCGCTATGAAGAGACCTTCACCTACATGCAACGGGTCGGCGTTGACGCCCTGCCCATCGTCGGGCTGATCAGCTTTCTCCTCGGCCTGATCATGGCCTTCATGTCCGCAGTTCAGCTCCAGCAATTCGGGGCCAACATCTATGTGGCTTCCCTAGTCAGCCTGTCCATGGTCCGGGAGCTGGGCCCGATCATGACGGCCATCATCGTGGCTGGCCGGTCTGGATCGGCCTTTGCTGCTGAAATTGGGAGCATGATCATCTCCGAGGAGGTGGACGCCCTGACGACCATGGGCTTCAACACCACGGTATTCCTGGTCATTCCCAAGCTTTTGGCCACCCTGGCCGTGGTACCTCTCCTGACCCTTTTTTCCGATCTCTTCGCCATTTTCGGAGGTCTCATCGTCGGTGTGGGCATGCTCGATCTGACGGCCCATTCGTATATCGAACAAACCATCCGGACCCTCAAGGTCTTCGATGTGGTCTGGGGTTTTTTCAAGAGTGCCATCTTCGCCCTGCTCATCTCCTGGATCGGATGTTTCAGGGGCTTCCAGGTCCGTGGCGGAGCCGATGCCGTCGGTCGGGCCACGACCTCGGCTGTTGTCAGCGCCATCTTTCTCATCATTCTGGCCGACTCCATTCTGGCCGTGATCCTCAGGTACTGGCGGTAGCCATGGATGATGTCGTCATCAAAGTCAGAGGACTGCATATGGGCTTCCCCGGCAATCTTCTTCTGGAGAACGAAGATTTCTCCATCCGGCGAGGAGAAATCTTCGTCATTCTTGGAGGAAGCGGATGCGGCAAAAGCACCCTGCTCAAGCACCTCATCGGCCTTCATCCTCCCCTCCAAGGTCAAATCACCATTGAGGGACAGATCCTGGATTCATCCAACGACGATATCTACAAGAAGATCCTCAGGGGTATCGGAGTCATGTATCAGGCTGGAGCTCTGTTTGGGTCTATGACCCTGGCCGAAAATATCGCCCTGCCCATTAGGGAGTACACAGACCTGCCAACCAAAGCCGTGGATACCCTGGTGTCCATGAAGCTGGCTCAGGTCAATTTGGACGGCTTCGAGAATCATCTGCCCTCGGAGATAAGTGGGGGGATGAAGAAACGGGCGGCCATTGCCCGGGCCTTGGCTCTCAATCCCGGAATTCTCTTTCTGGACGAGCCGTCGGCCGGGCTGGACCCCATCACTTCGGCCGAGTTGGATCGGCTCATCCTCCGGCTCAACGAGACCCTGGGTATGACCATGGTTATCGTCACCCACGAACTCTCCAGTATCTTCGCCATTGCCGACCGCGTCATCATGCTGGACAAGCAATCCAGATCCATCATAGCCGAGGGGGACCCGGCCTGGCTTCGAGACCATGGCGAACATCCCTTTGTCCGCCAATTTTTCAACCGTGAGGCCGAGCCCCAATGAACCGGAACAACGCATACGAGCAGACGCAATAACCATGGCAAACGCACGCACCAAGGTCTTGGTCGGACTTTTCGTGGCCTCGGGACTGGGGATCTCCATCGTTTCCATTCTTGTCCTGGGAATGAACAATTTTTTTCAGCACGGGAACAAGTACCAGATATTTTTCAATGAATCGGTCCAAGGACTCAACGTCGACGCCCCGGTCAAGTTCCGTGGAGTTCCCGCCGGTCTGGTCCGCTCCATCGAATTGGCCCCTGACGGGACTCTGGTCCAGGTCGTTCTGGACGTCGGCCAAAACGTACGGCTCCCGGAGAACACCGTGGCCCAGCTCTCGGCCGTAGGCATCACCGGGGCCATGTTCATTGAACTCGATTCCGGGCGACCGTCCGGGCGGTATTTCAAGCCTCCGTCTGATATGCAACTCGAATACGACTACCCTGTCCTGGCCACTCGTCAGTCATCTATCCAGCAATTCATGGAGGGAGTTGACGAGTTGTACGGCAAGATCAACGCCATCGACTTCGAGGGCATTTCTTCGCGCATCGTGGCTCTACTCGATCACGCTGATCAGGCTGTCCTCGACATCAGGGCGGCCGAACTCTCCACGCAGGTCCAGACCGCGATCCATAAAGTGAACAATCTGCTCCATGACCCTCGTCTATCGAACTTCTTGAATCACGCCGACCAAGCTGGAAGGCAAGCCAACGCGATCCTGTCCGAGATGGAGGATGGAATGGTCGCCGTTAGGGAGATCGTGGACAAAGTTTCGGACACGGTCGGCGTCAGCGGAGTCCTGATCGAAGAATCCCTGAAAGATATCCGGGCCTCGGCCCGTCGTTCCGATGTACTGCTTGCCCAGGGGCAGGAGGTCTTTCGTCAGAGCCGTGAAAATCTCGACTCGACTGAACGCTCGATCCTGGTCACGGTCCAGAATCTCGAGCGGTCCAGCGAGGCATTGACCCGCCTGCTCCAAAAACTCGAAACCTATCCGGCCCAACTGCTTTTCGGCCAGCCGCCGGCGCCCAGAACCATCGAGCCATAAAAGAGGTCTTCAGCATGGATCATCGCAGCACATTGTTACCGAAAATTTGCCCTTTGGGGCGCTCTGGAAAAGCTTGCAAATCCGGGCCCGTCATCCTTGCCGTGTTCGCGGTCTGCATCCTGGGCCTCGGCTGCGCCGGCAAGACCGGCCAAACGCCCCCCATTTCCAGCTACACCCTGGAATACACCGTTCCCGAACCGACTGCGCCCCCTCTGTCCGTGATTCTCGGAGTGACCAGATTCAGTGTCGCGCCGGAGTATGACACCCAGTCCATCGTCTACAGGGACGGAGATCTCGTTCGTCGGGAGTATGCCTATCACTTCTGGCGGGCCAACCCAGGCCTGCTCGTATCGTCATTCCTTCGCAGGGACATGATCGCTTCCGGCTTGGCTCAAGCCGTCACCGGACCGGGTACCACTCTGCGGCCCGTTTATACGGTCGAAGGGGTCGTGCAGGATTTTTACGAGTTCGATCTGCACGACAGATGGCAGGCCGTGCTGAGCCTCGTGATTACCCTGGTCGATGCCAGGACTCCGGATCCAGCCCAGGAGGTTTTGTTCCAGCGGACCTACTCCCGACGTGAAAATTGCCAAAAAAGAAACCCGGAATCCCTTGCACAGGCCATGAGCCGGGCCATGTCGGGCGTATCGGCTGACATCGTCCTGGATGTCCGCCAAAGCATCGCTGAACGGATGTCTGCCGGCCAGGCCGGTTCATGAAGCTTTCGGTCCTTCTCCCCTGCCGGAACGCCGCCGGGACCATCGGACCCTGCCTGGAAAGTCTGATCGTCCAGAACTGCTCGGAGTATGAGATCGTGGCCGTCGACGACGGCTCCACAGACGGAACCGGGGCCGCTCTCGACGACTGGGCCCGTCAACATCCCCGAATTCGAGTCGTGCACCTTCCCCCTGTGGGCATTGTCGAGGCCTTGAACATCGGCCTTTCCCAGTGCCACGGCTTTTGGGTGGCTCGCATGGACGCCGACGACATCGCTCTGCCCGAACGATTGGACGCCCAGATGGCCTGGCTTGAGGATCACCCGAAGACTCAATTGAATGGGTGTCTGGTCCGGCACGGGGGAAACAGCTTGTCCCAGGGCGGATATGCCCGATACGTGGATTGGATCAACTCCAAGATTTTTCCCAAGGACATCGCCATGTCCCGTTTTGTCGAATCTCCTTTCGCACACCCTTCGGTGGTCTTCAATCGAAGATTGGTCCTTGATCTTGGAGGATACCGGCAGGGGGAGTTTCCGGAAGACTATGACCTGGTTCTGCGTCTTTTGCAGCTGGGGACGGTCATGGACAAGGTTCGAAAGACCCTTTTAATTTGGAACGATCCTCCAGACCGCCTGTCTCGGACCGATTCCAGGTACTCCATTTCGGCTTTCTATCGCCTGAAATCCCAGTTTTTGGCCGACTGGCTAAGGGAACACAATCCCTTCCATCCCGAGATTCATGTTTTCGGATCCAGCCGGACGGTCCGCCAAAGAGCTTCCTGCCTTGTAGAGCGTGGTATTCGAGTTCGCGGCTATTTCGACGTTGACCCCCGCAGAATCGGCCGTTTGATCCACGGCGCAGAAGTCCGGCATCTCCGGGATTTGCCCGCAGCAGGACGGATGTTCGGGGTTTCCCTGCTTGGAAAGCGAGGGGTTCGAGAAGATTTGGAGATATTTTTGACTGCCCGCGGGCATCGGGTCGGAGAAGATTATATCCTTGCGGCCTGAATTTTGGTCACTAAAACCTCATGCTTTGGTTTAAAAAATACGCAACTTCGGAGGGCCTGCCAGAATGAACTCGGACAGGGTCAGTTTGATCCGGGCCAGGGAACGCAAGGCATTGAGACCGACAAAGTCCCGCTCTATGATGGCCAGACGACGGTAGAAGTCGGTCCGGTCCAGGGTGGGGATTGAACCGCTCGAAAAATTCGCCACCAGCTCCCGGCTTTTGAAGCAACCCGGGAAATCTTGGATTCGACCATCGGGCATGTGGACCTTGTTCGGTACTCCGTGGAGCCGACAGATCATCATCCGGTGCCCGTAAAGGGCGCAAAGGCCATTTTCGTTCAGGGGACACATCAATCCTGGAGAGCCCTGCTGACCTCCAGCCACCCAGAACCGAAGGCCTTCCATGTACTCCTTTGCCCGAATTTTTAATAAGTCTTGACGCTCTTGAGACAGGGATGACAGCCCGCGCCAGAGATAGGCCCACTCGATATAGGTGTGATGCTGGAAAAAACTCGTACAGCAATTGTCAGGGCATCCGGAACATGTCAGCCCAAGTTCTCCGGAGATTTTGTCATAGGCACTCCGCATATCGTCATACAAGGCCTCGAGACGCCTGAAAGCCACGACTGGAAGAACTTTCTTCATATCTTTTTCAGCCAAAGATCGAGAATGGTCTGTACGGCATCGGCCTCGGCCACTCCGTCCGTTGAAACCCGAAACTGTTCATATCGGAGATAGAGTTCCTGTCGTTCGTAATAGACGTCGTCGAGGGAATAGCCTGGAGGCATGGCCAGGCCGCGGTTCGGGGCTGCCTCGATGCGGGATCGAATGGTATCTAGACCGGCGTGAATGTGGACGATGGTGCCCATGGCCCGTAGGCGTCGCATGGCCGGTTCGCTATAGACCACGCTTCCGCCGGTGGAGATCACCGCTCGCTGAATGTTGAGATACAGGATTGTCTGCTCTTCGGCCCTAAGAAAGTCTTCGAGTCCCAAGCGTTGGCGGAGGGATTCGAGGTCCTGTCCCCACCATGCCTCCATAATGTGATCGGTGTCCACGTGCGCCCAAGCTAGGGCCCTGGCCACGGCCCGGCCAATGGTCGTCTTGCCGGCCCCAGCCATGCCGACCAGGATCAGACAAGGTTCCACATCCGTGGGTCGATCGAGGAAGCGGGGAAGGCCCGATTTGGCCATGATTCGTGACCTTTCAGAACGGCAGCAATTCGAACGACGGCTACCCGCCAAGATAGGCCTTTTTGATATCCGGATTGGTCATCAATTCAGCGGCCGTTCCGGATGCGACGATCTCCCCGGTGTCCAGAACGTAGCCTCGTCCGGCGAACTGAAGGGCGAGCTTGGCGTTCTGCTCGATCAAGAGGATGGTCATTCCCTGCTCGTTTAAGGCCTTGAGGGCCCGAAACATGTCGTACATGAGCAAGGGCGCCAATCCCATGGAAGGCTCGTCCAACATGATGAAATCGCTTCCGGTCATAAGGGCCCGGCCCACGGCCAGCATCTGCTGCTCTCCACCACTCAGGGATTCGCTTCGCTGTTTGCGGCGCTCGTAGAGTCTTGGAAACAGATCGTAGACGCGTTTGTAGTCGGCCTGGATCCCCTGTTCGTCCTTGCGGGCGTATGTGGCCAGACGCAGATTCTCCTCCACGGTCAGGTTGCCGAAGATGTGCCGCCCTTCCGGGGCCAGGGCGATACGATATTTCTGGACCACCATATGGGCCTCGACGCCTAGGAGGCTTTCCCCCTCATAGAGAATATCTCCTTGGGTCACCTTGGATCCCTCGGGCGGAGGAACGCGGGTGATGGCATGCAAAGTTGTTGTCTTGCCCGCTCCGTTGGCCCCGATGAGGGTCACAATTTCTCCCCGGTCCACGGTGAAATTGATCCCGTGGAGAGCCTCGATATTGCCGTATTTCACATGCAGGTCGCGTATTTCGAGCAGCATTAGATTGCCTCGTCTCCAAGATAGGCTTTGATGACGTCCGGATTGTTCTGGATTTCCTCCGGCGTGCCCTCGGCAATGGTCGCTCCAAAATCGATGACCTTGATCCAGGAGCAGAGGCTCATGACCACGGCCATCTGATGTTCGATCATCCAGATGGCGATCTCGAACTCGTCGTGAATCCAGCGTATGAGGTCGATGAGTCCGCGGACATCGGCCGAGTTCAGGCCGGCGGCAGGCTCATCCAGCAGTAGGAGTTTGGGGCTGATGGACAATGCTCTGGCAATCTCCACCCGACGCTGAATGCCGTAGGGAAGGTTCTTCGGAAGTTCGTCGATATATTTTCTGAGCTCCAGGGCATCCAGGATATCCTCGGCCTTCTTGGTCAGGCGGCCTTCATTTTTAGTGTATGTCTTGGTCCGCATCAAAGCGTCCAAAAGCGTGTACCCGAGATGGTGGTGCTGGGAAATGCGGATATTGTCCAGGACGGTCATGCCGTGCCAGAGCCGGATGTTCTGGAAGGTCCGGGCGATGCCCAGGGCAGTGACTTGATGTGGCTTCAACCCGCCGATGTTACGACCATTGAAGACGATCTCGCCCTGGGAGGCCTTGTAGAATCCGCTGACGATGTTGAAGACTGTGGTCTTGCCGGCCCCGTTGGGGCCGATGAGCCCCATGAGTTCGCGACCCTCGAAGGTAACGGAAAAATCCGAAACGGCACAGAGCCCGCCGAAGTACTGGGTCAGGCCGTTGATCTGCAGAAGTGGCATTGGCTTCGCTCCGGCGTGGTTACTTGAATTTATAGAAACGCTTGAGCCTCGGGAAGACGTCGGACAGCTCCCTATTTCCCATGATGCCCTCTGGCCTGAACTGCATGAGCAGGATGAGGATAAGCGGGATGATGACCCATTTCCAGACTTGGCTCAGTTCGTACCCTTCGGGGAGCAGGTGGGCATAGTGCATCACGGTGTCCATCCAAGGAATTACGAAGCGGAAAGACTCCATGAGCAAGGTGAAGAGGATCGCCGAGATGACCGAGCCACTGAGCGAGCCCATGCCGCCCAGATAGACCATAACCAGGCACTCTGTGGATTTGAGGATGCCGAAGGAGTTGGGGTTGATGTAGCCGAGGATGTGGGCAAAGAGCCCTCCGGCAATGCCGGCCAGGCCTGATGAGAGCATAAAGGCAACCAATTTCATCTTGTTGGTGTTGACGCTCATGATCTCGGCGGCCACTTCGTCCTGTTTGATGGCAATGATGCCCTTGCCGTAGGTCGAGGTGACGTAGCGGCGGATGATGAAGACCGTGCCGACAGTAAAGATCAGGACCCAGAGGAAGATCCATGGGATGTCATAGCTGTCGCCCATGGCAAAAATAACTTTCTTCATGCCCATGAAGCCTCTGGCTCCACCAATAACGTCGATATTGATGATGGTGCTGATGATGATGAAGTTGGCGGCGATGGTGATGATGGCCAGGTAGTCGTCACGAGTCTTGAACGAGGGGATGGCTACGAGCAGTCCGGTCACGGCGGCGGCGGCTCCACCCACCAGCAAGACAAAGGGGAACAGGTACACGGCCAACTCCGGGGACATCACGGCGGCGCCGAAGACCTTGTCATCGGTGAAGAGCCAGACGTTGAGGATGGAGCTGACGTAAGCGCCCACTGCCATGAAGCCCGCGTGCCCGCAGGCGAACTCGCCCATGTATCCGTTCACGATATTGAAACTGCTGGACAGGATGATGTTCACGCCCATGAACATGATGACGGACTGAACATAGAGGTCCATGTATTCCCGATGGGACATGAACACGATCACGCCTATCAGCGCTAAAAGAATCGTGGGGACGGTTAATCTTCGCATTGAATTCCTCGGCTACCAAGTGAAGGAGAAAAGTGTGAAGCCCCTCGGTAAAATGTATCTGTCCTTTAGATCTTTGTCGTGCCGGCCACGCCGAACATGCCTGTGGGCTTTATGCACAGGATGGCCATCAGGATGGAGAAAGCGATGAGTTCCCGGAACGTGGATGGAAAGACCGCGACAACGAGGATTTCCACGAATCCGAGGAGGAATCCGCCGAAGAATGCTCCGCGAATGTCTCCAATCCCGCCGACCACGGCGGCAATAAAGGCTTTCCAGCCGATGAGAGCGCCCATGTATGGGTCGAGGATGGGATAGGACATGGCAAAGAGCAGTCCTGCCAGGCCGGCGAAGGAGGAGCCGAGAATGAAGGTAAAGACGATGACCGTGTCAATGGGGATGCCCATGAGTGGCACCGCGAATTTGTCATAGGAGATGGCGCGCATGGCCATGCCGATTCTGGTCCGGGTGATGATCAACTGCAGAATAACAAAAACCAGGATCGCGGCGAAGACAACGCCGATTTTGAGGTTGGTCATGCTCACGTTGCCGACGGTGTAGACGACCTTGTCGACAATGTCGGGGAAACTCTTACGGCTGGCTCCAAGCAGGGCCAGGTTGCCGTTCTCCAGGACCAAACCGCACATCAGAGCCGTGATGACGACGTACAGCCGATGGGCGCCCTTGCGGCGCAGCGGGCGGTACGCGATACGTTCGATGGAAACTCCGACGAAGGCGGTGAGGATCATGGTCAGAGGTATGATCATGGCCAGGATCACCCAGCCGGGCAGGGGCAGGGCCATGCCCAGGATCGCCGTGGCGATGAAAAAGGAGATGTAGGCGCCGACCATGAAAATATCGCCGTGCGCGAAATTGATCAGCCGCAGCACACCGTACACCAGCGTGTAACCCAGCGCGATGAGGGAGTAGAAACTGCCCCACTGAAACGCGTTGAAAAGGTTCTGCATAATACTTGCGAGCACGTCTTATCCCCTATGTTCCAATGTCCCGAAGGCGCGAGTTGACAATGAAAAAACCCGGACGGGTCTTGAAAAAAAGGTGCGCGGAGTTGTTCGCTCCGCGCACCTGTTCCGGTTTGTTACGGACAAACGGATTTGGTGAACACAAATTCACCCTGCTCACTGATCTGCACGACGACGGCGCACTTGATCGGGTCGCCTTCCTCGTCGAACTTCATGTCGCCCGTGATGCCGGGAAACTCGGGGATGGCGGCCATGGCGTCACGGATGGCCTTGCGGTCGGCACGCACTTTCCCTGTCAGGCCGCCGGTGTTCTGGATGGCCTGCAGCACCAGACGGGTCGCATCCCAGGTCAGGGCGGCTACGTCGGCGGGCTCATAGCCGTATTTTTCCTTGTAGCGGTCGATAAATACCTTGGTGGCGCCGGTGGCGCCGGCCGCGGCGTAGTGGGTGGAGAAGAATTGTCCCTTGCAGTTGTCGCCGCACAGGGGCATTAGCTCGGAGTTGCCCCAGGCATCAGCTCCCATGAAGGGGTTCTTCCAGCCGAGGTCGTGGGCCTGTTTGATGATCAGGGCCACTTCGTTGTAGTTGTTGGGCAGGAAGATGAAATCGGGCTTGGCGGCCAGGATCTTGGTCAGCTGGGCACTGAAGTCCTGGTCTTTGGATGAGTATGATTCAAAGGCCTTGACGCTGCCCGCGCCATTCTTGGCGATGAAGTCGTCGCGGAAAATTTCAGCCAAGCCCTTGGAATAGTCGTTGTCCAGAGCGTACAGCACGGCCGCGGTCTTGGCGCCGAACTGCTCCATGGCAAAATCCACGGCCACGGGTCCCTGGAAGGGATCAAGAAAAGCGGCGCGGAAAACCCAGGGGCGATCCTTGGTGGTGTCGGGGTTGGTGGACCAGGGCGAAATCATTGGAGTTTGGTTGTCGTCGGCGACCTGGCCAGCCGGAACAGCCTGCTTGCTGGAGTTCGGGCCGACAATGGCCAGCACGTTGTCGCGCTCAATGAGTTTCAATGATGCGGAAACGGCGGATTCGGCCTTGGACTCATTGTCCTCGTAGATGAATTCGAGCATGTACTTCTTGCCGCCGACTTCAAGTCCACCCGCGGAGTTGATGTCTTCCTTGAGCATTTCGCCGGCGAACTTGGATTCCTCTCCCACTTTGGGAATGTCCCCGGTCAGGGGGATGTTGAAGCCGATCTTGATCGTGTCGGCCGCATAGCACAGGCCGCTGAAGGCCAGGGCCACGACCACCAGCACCATAGACGAAAAAAGTTTTTTCACAGCCTACCTCCCTTTGAAAGTGATGGGTTTGGACGAATTGGTGAGCTATAATCAAACTCGTTGGAAAATGAAAGTCTTTTATTGCTCGGACCGACGGGAAAATGTCTCGGCATCAAGGTTTGGACCATTTGTCTTCCGTCATGAAATGCGTTAGCCCACATCCGGCTTCCAAGGCACGGAGCCGGAAAAAAAATCGAGTCCCTATAAAATCGGAGAAGAGATGATGCAGACCAGAGCCCTTGAGATCATTCACGGTCATCTCGAGGCAGGCGAAGAGCTTCGAAAACGGTTCTTCGACCAGAACGCCGAACGGATCGTCCAATGCGCCCGGGCCATTGCCGTTTGTCTGGCTCGAGGCGCCAAGGTTCTCCTCTGCGGTAACGGCGGAAGCGCTGCCGACAGCCAGCACATCGCGGCCGAGTTCGTCAATCGGTATCGGATGGAGCGTCCACCCCTGCCGGCCATCGCCCTGACCACTGACACATCCATTCTGACGGCCATAGCCAACGACTATTCCTTTGACCAGGTATTCGTAAAACAGGTCCAGGCCCTCGGACTGCCGGGAGACGTGCTGATCGGTATTTCCACCTCCGGAAACAGCCCCAACGTCAACCGGGCCATGAACACGGCCAGGGAAGCCGGTATTTTGACTATTGGACTCTGCGGCGGCAACGGGGGCAACATGTCCGGATGCTGCGATCATTTTTTGCTTGTCCCGATAGCCAACACCCCCGTGGTCCAGGAAATCCACATCTGCATCGGTCATCTGCTCTGCGAATTGACCGACTATTTTCTCTTCGAAGGAATCTCGGAAATTCAATCCGACATTGCCGCGCTTGACGGCAACGATGACGTTTTGGCCGAATGAACGCTAAAAAAATGAGCTTATAATAGTTGAAGGAGGAGGACAGACCAATGCCTATTTTTGAATTTCGATGTGCCACATGCGGTCGTGTCTTTGAAGAAATTATTCTCAAGGAAGATGAAGAGGTTGTCTGCCCTCAATGCCAGTCACGGCAGACGGAAAAACTCATCTCCAGCAGCCATTTCAGGACAGGAGGCCCCATTGTGGCCGGATCCCCCAGTGCCAACGCCGTGACCACCAGGGGCACCAGTCCCTGCTCCTCCTGTTCGGGCAAGAGTTGCTCGACCTGCAGTCATTAGAGCCAACGGATGCACAGCCGATGAAAACCCTCACCATCGCCACTCGGGGAAGCAAGTTGGCCCTGTGGCAAGCGGAACACGTCAAGGAACGGATCGAGACCTTTCATTCGGGCGAGGTTTCCGTCCGCCTGGAGATCGTCAAGACCACCGGGGACAAGATTCAGGACGTGCCCCTGGCCCAAGTCGGGGGCAAGGGGCTGTTCGTCAAGGAAATCGAAGAGGCCATCCTAAACGGTCGGGCCGACTTGGCCGTGCACAGCATGAAAGACGTGCCCACGGAACTTCCGGATCCTCTGCACATCGGAGTGGTCACCGAACGTGAGGACTGCGTCGACCTCCTGCTTTCGACGAAATATTCTGGCCTCGACGCCTTGCCGGACAAGGCCATAGTCGGGACCAGCAGCCTCCGTCGCCAATGCCAGCTCCTTTCCCTGCGTCCGGAACTCGACATTCGCATGCTGCGAGGCAATCTCGACACTCGGCTGGGGAAGCTCCACGACGGCCTCTATGATGCCATAGTCGTGGCCGCAGCCGGCATGCGCCGTCTGGGGTTGTCGGCTCCTTACGTCACCCCTCTGGTTCCACCTGATTTTCTTCCGGCTGTGGCCCAAGGAGCATTAGGTCTGGAGTTTTCGACCGAACGGCGGGATCTGGCCGACCTTCTCGCTTTTCTGGACCATCGTCCGACCCATGACTGCATCCGGGCCGAACGGGCCTTTCTGCACGGATTGGACGGCGGCTGTCAGGTACCCATTGCCTGCTGGGCACGGTTCGACTTGTCCGGCGAGATGCGGCTGGATGGATTGGTGGGAAGCGTTGACGGCAGACGGATCATCCGAAAATCAGGAGCCGGAAACGATCCGGAATCTCTGGGACGGGTTTTGGCCGCTTCAATCCTCGAAGACGGAGGCCTCCAAATTCTGCGCGAGGTTTACGGATTGGATTCAGCTCGATCATAGCGGTTCGAAATGCGATTACTCGGAATCCATTGGACCGAGCGAGTTTTGATCCTTTCAGTCCACAATCGGCTCCCCTCACCTTATTTTCCCTGAAGCACGTCCCGCAGGGCCTGGCAGAATTCCTCCATTACCGGTCGTCGGACCAGGCTGACCCGGATCCAGCCAGGAAAACGGAATCCGGTCATGGTCCGGACCAGAATCCCCTTCATGGCCAGCTTGCGATACAGCAGGGTGTCGGACATGGGCACCCGGACCATGATGAAATTCCCCTGGCCGCAAATCCAGGCCAAATCCAGAGAGTCGAACTCGGCCTGAAGCATGGCCTTGTCTTCAGCCACCATGGTTCGGGTGGCGGCGATGAAATCGTCGTCGTCCACCACTGCCACCGCGGCCGCTTTCTGCCCTAGAGTGTTCACCGAATAGACCACGTGGGTCTTGCGGATGACCTCCACCACCTCCATGGATCCACACAGATAACCAACGCGAAGCGCCGCCAAACCGTACATCTTCGAAAAGGTCCGGAAGACCACGACATTGGGGTGGTCCAGCATGAGGGACATGCCGTCCGGGTAATCATCCTCGGCCACGTATTCGAAATAGGCCTCGTCAATGACCACGATGGCATCCGAACCCACGGAGTGCAAAAAACCGTCCATGGTGTCCCTGTCCCAATAGGTTCCAGTGGGATTGTTCGGATTGCAGACGAAGAATATCTTGGTCCGGCCGTCGGCCGCGTCGAGCATGGCCTGGGGATCCATTGTCTGATCTCTGAGCGGCACCAGGCGGGCCTGGAAACCCGAAAACTCGGCCACCCATTCGTAGACGGCAAAGGTTTTGTCCGCAGTGACAATGTTGTCGCCCCGTTCGCAAAAGGCCTTGATGACGCTGGCGATGACCTCGCACGATCCATTGCCGATCAGAAACTGGTTGGGGTCCTTGCCGAATTTGGAAGCCAAGCAGGTCCGGAGGTCGAAGCAGTCGCCGCTGGGATAGATCGGAACCAGATCCGGATCGAATTCTTCGATGACGCGTTTCGCATTTGGCGGGGGCCCGAGCACATTCTCATTGTTGTTCAGACGATGGAGATGATCGACCCCGAACAGTCGCATGAGTTCGCGGTCCGGCCGACTCGGAACGTAGGCTTCAAATCGCCGGATGTATCCCGGAACGAGACGGTCAAGTGGCAGGCTGGACATATACGAAGGTCAAAATGTCGGATCGACCGCCATAGGGCAGCACGAAAAGAGGTTGGCAACCGTGCTCGATCAGAAGACCGGACAGGGCGGCCTGCCAGCCTTCGGCCAGATCAATGGAGAAAAAGATCCGTTCGTACCCCTCCTTGGCAAGGACTTGGAGGTGGCGTTGGATGTTTTCACCGTTGTCGAATCCGTCCAGCAAAGGACGAATGATGACTTCGCTCATCTCGGGCTTCAGTTCGGCCGCGAACAGGGACCGATCACCCTTGTGGCGGCCGGTCTCGACCACGGCCTGGATGATCCTGGGCAGAAAGAGGCGTCCGTAAATATCCTCGAGAAAAGAGACGCAGGCGGGATGGGACCAGACCGTCAAGCCGTTGTCCTCGTTCAATTGGCGAAACCAGATCGGGACGGGATCAGAGGGACCCAACATGGAGGCCGGAGTCGGCATGAAGGCCAGATGCTCGAACCCATGCTTCCCGAAATCGAGGCCGGGCGGGGTTGCGTCCGGGTCGTTGAACAGGCTGACCGTTGCGCTTCTGGCCAGGATCGAGAGCATGTGCTCCAGAAGGAGGGGAACTCCGTTTCCCCCTGAAGCAAACACCCATGGTCCGGAAAAGGTGACGCATCGTTCCGACAGCGTGTGCCAGGACAGCAAGGCGCAAGGGATGTCGGTTGCATCCATGGCCATGGCCACATGGAGATCGCCGCTGGCGACCAGGTCTGCGGCCTGGCCTGGCCTGACAAACCAGGGTGGAAGGTTGCCCTCGGGAAAAGCGGCCAGGGTCCGGGCACAGCCTTCGGCGATCAGGGTTGGATCGGGAGAGTCCTCCACCCGCAACGGGGCCCTGACCGGCCCGGGCTTCGAAAGATTGGGGCTGATCGTGGGATAGACGTGATTCTGGCGTAAACAAAGATGGATGTCCTGGCCGATGCGGTTCACGTCCAGACTGTCGCTGATGCGTGAGGCCAGAATCAGTGGCAGGTCATGACCGTCGTCTTCATCGCCCTCAAGCTTGGCGACGACGTTCATGGCCGAAAGATCGAGGGATTTGGCGGAAAGGGAGAACATGGCCCGAACCGAGGATTTATCCGGTCCCACCGTAATTTTGATCGACTCCCCGGGAAGGATCCGGCTCAAAAAGACAAGGATCTCTTCCATGCCCATGGCCAGACGCAGACCTTTGTTCCTGTCCAGGCCAAAGGCCCTGGCCCCTGTTTCAGCCATGGTCTGAAGGACGGGCACCCAGGCCGGGTTTGCCGACATGGCCAGGGTGATGGAACGCGGATCGAGCTTCATGGTTTCCAATGTCGTATCCTCCGGGAACAGACTATAAGCCGATCTGAATCAAAAATACCCCAGGCTGCGGAGTTCCTCCATCTTCGACTCCTTGGCCTGGCTGCGACCTAGGCGTTCGGAGCCCTCACCCGAGATCAAGGCCGTGCAGGGCCGGCATCCGAGAGACCTGTACCCCTGATCGTAGAGCG
The DNA here is from genome assembly GCA_009929795.1 of Deltaproteobacteria bacterium. Classification (NCBI taxonomy): domain Bacteria; kingdom Pseudomonadati; phylum Myxococcota; class Myxococcia; species Deltaproteobacteria bacterium. The sequence continues at coordinate 29,159 of RZZR01000001.1, forward strand.
GACAATAGGCGAGCTTTTCTTGAACAACAAAGGCCCAGATATCCATTTCCGTCCAATGATGGATGACGTGGGCACGGACCACCCCATGCCGGTTCTCCTGCCAGGGAATGTCGAGCCGGGCCGGATGTTCGTCGTGACGGACTCCGGTAAGCAAAGCCAATATCCCCTCGCTCTTCAGGCAGGATTCCAAGGGGACGATCTTCAAGTCGCGGCAACAGGTCACGGGGTCTTCGGCCACGGGATATTCGGGCGGAATCGGATCCGGTCGGGCCACGTAGACCTTTACCCCCCAAATCTCGGCCATCCGGTCCCTGAAGGCCAGGACATCGGGAAATTTGAGTCCTGTGTCGACGGAAACGGCCTTTGGCCTTTCGTCCCGTCCGGCTCGGACCAGAGTCTCTCTCCACAAGGCCATGACCACGGTCGAATCCTTGCCTCCGCTCCAGGCCACGGCAGTCCGTTCTGGACCGTGGGTTTCCAGAATCCGCGCCATGCGCTCCAGGGTCAGTTCTGTGGTCTGGGTCAGATCCATGACCAGATTAGGGAAAAGGTTTTCATGATATCCGCGTAGTCGAGCCCAATACAAAAGGCAACCGGGCCGTCGGGAGAATCCCTGCGGCCCGGTTGCTATCGGCTCTGTTGATGTCGTCCGAGCTGTTCAACCAGCCCGGTTGACGAATCTGCTGCTGATGGGCGTGACCTTGGCCGCCTGACTGTAGCTGCTGATGCGCCTACTTTGTCCACGCAAGGCGGTCAGTTCGTCTCTGATCGCACCGTGAAGCCTTTTGGCCTCAAAGGTGATCTTGGTCTGGAGTTTTGCAAGCTCCTTGATTTTGTCCGAAAGAGCGCTCTTGTCGCTCGGCGTCTCGAATGTATGGTTCATGAGTCTTCCCCTCTCCAGAGCGAGTTCGGTCGCTTCGTCGTCATTGTTCTCCATCCAGCACACGAGCTCTCGTGAACCGATGAGCAGGGCCCGGTCAATGGCCTCATCCGGAGAGAGCATTTCCTCACGAACGTTCATTTCGGATCTGCGCCCTCAGATCGGCGATGATCTTTTTCCACTTGCCCACGGCCGGGAGGAATTCGTATTCAAGCAGATCGGCCAGAAGAATCCAGTCCTCATTTTCCTGGACTTCGATCATTTCCGAAAAGAGTTCGGTCAACTCTTTACCGGCAGTTTCAATACCCAATGATCCCGAAGCCGCGTACTGCTGACGGAGTAAGGTGATCATACCCAGGAAATCCCGCATAACGTCCAGAAGGTCCTGGTAGGTCTCCAGGGCCTCGGCGTCGTCGGCTTGACGGAAAAGATCGGCCACATGGCGTCCACCATTCTCCATCAGGGTGATGACCTTGTACAGTTCCCGGGTGATATCCACGGCCATTTCGACGCTCGGAACGCTGACGATTTCAACACGATCGACTTCCTCAATCTCGATGTCCTCGGCCTGGTGAGGATAGATCTCGGAAAATGCTTCCCCGTTGAGCAGCACGTCCGTGACCACCCGGTCCTTGAAGTAGTCTGCTTCGACGGTGTTTTGGAGGACTTCCTCCAGATTGGCATAACTTTTGACATTCACATCGGCCTGCCGGCCATCAATGATCAGCATTGTCTCGCCTCCTTGTACTTCGATGTGGGCTGGGCTTTCGATGGCAAAGGCCCTGCCGGAAGAAATAACCGTTACGTGTCTTTGGAGGGATCCAATTCAAGTTTTGTGCCGAAAACGAAGAATTATCGAAGGTCGTTGGCCCAGGCTTGGACAAAGGCCTCCCATTCCCTGACTTTGGAGGAGAGGACCAAGTGGTCGCCGGCCAAAACATTGGCCTCGCTCTGCCACATCCGGCCGAGAATCGGAAAACATTGTCCTTCGGAAAGCATGGCCTGAAGCCTGTTCCATGTGGCCATGGCCTTGTCCCGGAAGGCAGGTCGTCCGATCTTGGCCACCAGAGCCATCTGCTCCCGAAACACGGCCAGAAGTCCGGAGACGGACTCAAGCTCCTGTCGAAAGGAAGTCAGATCGTCGACGCGTCCCCAGTCTCCTGGAAAGGTCTGGAACCCGGCATTGTCAAGCAGTTGACGATACCAATGGCGTTGAATCTTCATCCAGCGAGTCCTCAGTTCGGCGTCATGACCGCTTAAGGATTTGAGGTCCATGAAGCCCTTGGAGTCCCGGACGGACTCCCAGACTCTGGCACCGGAAAAAGATAGCCCCTTCTCCCCTGCCCGTTCCCGGCTCTCGATGCAGCTCAGAACCGTTTCCGGAGACACGGCTCTGCGGCAGGCCAGGTTGTGCTGGCAAATCCGGCCGAAGGAACAGGGGTGGCAGGCCAGATCGGGCTCCAGGCAAAGGGAACCCTCGAGCCAAGGGCCTGTATCCCAGGGCTGGGCCGTGGAAAGGAATATCCCTGCCAGAGGCACACCAAGTCCGGCTGCCAAGTGCATGGTGCCTGTATCGTTGGTGATCAGGAACCGGAGCACGGCCAGAACGGCGGCCAATTCCTCGGCTTTGGTCCGGCCGATGAGATCGATGCAAGGCGCCGAAGACATGGACCTGTACCTGGATCCGAGAGCCGACTCGTTGGATGTGCCCAGAAGAACCGGACACCAATTCAGACGGTCCAGGACCAGCTCTCCGAGCCGGGCGAAAAATTCCACGGGCCAACGCCGGTCGTCATCGCTGGCTCCGAGCTGAAACCCTATGTAGCCTTGAAACGAGGCGCCGCATCCGGAAACCAGCAAGTCCTCGGCTTGAGCAACCGCCCCGGAGTCCGGCCTTCGGAGTCGAAAAGGTGGAGGGGTTTGGATCTCGGCCATCCGACAGAACACATCGACGATGTTCATGGGGCTTGCCGCCCGATTGACGCTCGCCGCCTGGAGGTAGGCGGCCCAATGGGACGAGGGAGCGCTGAAGCCGTCTTCGTCCAGGGCAAAGCCAAGGCACTTTCGGCCTTGAAGCAGTCTGGCCAGAAGGCCCGATGACGGACCGGGGGTCAGATTCAAGACCAAATCCGGAGTGTCGGGTATCAAGGCTTGATGAACCCAGCGACGAAGCCTGTTCATGGCCTCGGGCCAAGACCGGTCCAGATCGGCCAGCAGACCTGCCCCTGGCAAAGGCAGGATTTCGTCCACCCCGTCAAGCAGTCCGGCCGCGGTTTGAAAATTTTCCTGACAGACCATGGATACGGACAGACCTTGCCCGATCAGTCCTGCAACCACGGGCTGAGTCTGCAGGATGTCGCCGAACCTGGTCAAATTGAGCACCACGGCCCGGCCGCGATCCTCAGTCATGCCGGATTCCAAAACCAGCAACAGACATGAAAAAAACCGGTTCGGCCCAGAATTACGCCGGTCATGATCCCTGGGAAGCCTCAAGCAGCTCGAGTTCCCTGGCGACTTCCTCAAGGAGCCCGGGCTCCTCGGGTTCGATACGAACCACGGCCTGGAAATGCTCCCTGGCCGCAGTCGGATCGTTTAGATAATACTTGTGTACGATAGCCAAATTGTAGTGGGCCCGATAGTCGTCGGGATCCAAGGCCACCAGTTCGCCGAAAGCCTGGGCTCCCTCCTCGTGGCGGTCCATTTGAAACAGGGCCACTCCCTTTTGATTTAGGGCCATCCTGTTCTTTGGGTCCACGTCAAGGGCCCGGTTCCAAAACACCAGCGCCCTGTCCCAGGCCTCCATGCGCATGAAGGCCACTCCCAGATTCAAAAGGGCCTCCATGTTCCGGGGATCTTCCTGGAGCATGGCCATGTGGGCGGCGACATCGGTCATGGCCCCAGAATCCATGCCCTGGCCCTTCTTTCCCTGGTCTCCGCTCCGAGCGACCAGGGTCAGGGACGGGTTGGTCATCCGATAGACGAAGGAGGAGATCAGAATCATGACTAGACATAGGGCCGCCGCGGCCACGACCAGGGTCGCCCGGCTTTGGGGGGCGGTCTCAGCGGTCATTGCCGAACCCCTCCAGTTGTTGAAGCCGGCGTTCGATGCGCCGCTGCCCAGCCCACAGAACAAGCGTGTACAGGCCGATCCCGATCCAGACGCAGACGTTGGCCGTCAAAAGATAGTCCATAGCCGCTCCCGTTGAGAAAATATGTTCAAAAAATCAAGCTAGTTATCCTCGAAGAAATCCGGCCACCAGAACATCGATCCTGTGGGCGGCCAGGCCCTGCCTGAGTCTTAAAAGGACCAGAACCGCGGCCAGCGCCAGAAAGGCAGCCGAGCTGACCAGTATTGTGTTCCACATCTCCGGCTCCAGTCCCCCTCCCTCGGAGGCGAACACGGCCGGATGGATGCTCCGCCACATCCGGGCCGACAGAAAGACCAGCGGGACGTCCAGAAAGGCCACCACTCCGACTACTGCCGCAATTCTGGTCCTCTTCAAGCCGCCCAGATCGGTCCGTCTAAGCACGAGATATCCCACATAGACGAACCACATGATGATGGTCGTGGTCAGCCTTGGGTCCCAGGTCCACCAGGTGTTCCATGCCGCCCTGGCCCACAGGGAGCCCGTGGCCAGGGCCAGTCCGCTGGTGAGCACGCCGACCTCGGCGCAGGCTCCGGCCAGGAGATCCCAGCCGGGGCCTTTTCCGGCCAGAACGCCGACCGAGGTAACGAACACGGCGAAAAAACAGGCCAGCCCGACCCAAGCCATGGGCAGATGAAAGTAAAATATTTTTTGGGTCATGCCCATGGTGGCCTCTTCCGGTACGTGGACCCAGATGAACCACTGGGCCGTCAGCAAGAGACTCGTGGCCAGGAGGCAGAGCCAAGGCATCAGATGGTCGACGGCGTCGCGCATGTCGCTCTATTCTCCTCTGTAGAGATATGGAAACAGGAGCAGGGCCGCTCCGGCAAAGACAACATCAAAGGCCGCGACAAGCCCCATCCAGCCCGACGCCTCGGCCTGATCTCCCGCCCCGAGCCCGGCCGAGCCCAGTCGGATTCCCCCGAGAAGCAGGGGCACGAGCAGAGGGAAGAGAATGATGGTCATCAGCGAGTCCCGTGCCTCCCGGCCTTGGGAAACGGCCCCGATGAGGGAACCGAGGATGCACAGCCCCAGGTTCACCCCCATCAGGGAGCCGAACAGTAGACCGGGATTGACCTCTCCGGTCAGGCCGAGAAACACGATCAGGCCGGGAGCGAACAGGGCCTGGGACACGAGCAGGACAACCAGGCCGGCCATTAGCTTGCCCAGCCAAATCGCCTGGACCGGCATGGGGGCCATGGTCAGGGCCGTGCGTAGGCCATTTTGTTCCTCAAGCCGATACAGTGTGTTGAACACCAGGACCAACCCGAAGCAAGATGCCAGCCAGAAGATGGAAACGGCGGTCTGGACAGGAACCCGTTGGCCGGGTGGCGTGGCCAGACTGAAGATGAAAATGAGCAGAAGACCCAGGAGCACGGCCTGAACCGCGCCACCGCCGCGGAGCAAGACCTGGCGGAGGTCCTTCACCGCGAGAACCAGGCAGCCTCTCATGCCGACATCCTCCCCGCTTCGAATTGCCCGGCCGGACCTGACCAGGACAGTCTGCCTCCGGACAGATAGGCGACCGTGTCGGCCATGGACACGTCCCGATCAGGATCGTGGCTGACCCAGACCACCCCGGCACCTCGACCGGCCGCCGCGGCCACCTCGTCGTGCAGCAACCGCCGGGCCGTTCGGTCGAGTCCGGTGGCCGGTTCGTCGAGAAGGACCAACTCCGGTCCGATGAGCAGTATCCTGGCAAGCCCGAGTTTCTGGAGCATGCCTCGGGAGAATGTTCCGGCCCGCTCGTGTCTGAACCGCTCGAGGCCCATGCGTTCAAGGATGTCCCGCAAGGCTCCGCGGTCATGTCCAGTCTGGTAGAGATCCCGCCAGAAGGACAGGTTCTCCAGGGCCGTCAGCTCTTCGTAGACAAAGGTTCCGTGACCCATGAAGGCCACTCGTTCCGGGCTCGTCAGCAGTTCGATCTCACCCAGGGTGGCCTCGACGATGCCGGCCATGATTTTCAGTAATGTGCTTTTGCCGGCCCCGTTGGGACCCATGAGCAGGAGAATCTGACCCGCTCCGACGTCCAGGTCCACGTTTTTGAAGACCGGCGTCGTCCCGTAGGCGTGGCCGACCCCTCTGGCCCGGATCAGGGCCCCGGTCATGAACGGTCGCCCTCCCCTCCCCCGCCGTTTCGCCTTGTGCGGCCCAGACCGATGAATCCGGCCAGACACATGATGGTCCCGCCGATCCAGATCCAGTTCACCAGAGGGTTCAGGCTCAGCTTGAGGCTGACGTTGAGATCCTGGTCAAAGGCCAGGAGCGTGGCGTAGATTTCGTCGCCCAGGGAAGGGATGACCGAAACCTCGGCGAAACTCTGGTCGAAATTTCGATACAGCCGTTTCTGGGGTTTGAGAATTCCGACGGGCCTGTCGCCTTTGGCCACCAGGAGTTCGGCTTCGACCAGGGCCATGGACTCGGTTTCCCGATCGTCGAAGCTCCGGTAGAGGATGCTGAAGGATCCGATATCCACGGTTCCGCCCTTGGTCAGGATGACCTCCTTCTCGGCCTTGTAGGGTCCGGATATGGCGATGCCCAGGACGACCAGTCCCAAGCCGAGATGGACTCCGAGAGCCCCCCACAACTTGCGGGACGATCGGGCGCTATGGTCGACAAAAAAGACGGCCAAAGAGCTGAAGACCACGGTTAGTCCGGCGGCCGCCCCGACAAGGGCCAGGGGGATTCTGATCCCCATCCACCACAGCCCGGCAAGGCACAAGACCAGAACGGCCGCCGAGACCAAGGCGCCCCGGCGTGATGTGAGTCCGTCCCGCCAGGAGAACCAGGGGCAGAAGGCCAGCAAAAGGGACAATAAAACGAACGGAGGCAGGCAGACCCGGTTGTAGAACTTGGCATCCAGGCCCATGGGACTCGCGCTCCACAGACTCGAAATATTCGGCCAGAGTATCCCGAGCACGACGATCCCGCCCAGGGCCAGAAAGATCCAGGCCGCCACGAGCATCATTCCCTGCCTGCTGGCCAGGTCCCCAATGGACGGCCCGGGCCCTTCGCTTTTGGCGAAGGTGACCGCCAGGATCAGAAGCAGGATAAGGGCCATGGACGCGAGCAGCGGAGTGGCCACCCCTCCACCGCCAAAGGCGTGGAGCGAGTCGATGAACCCGCTACGAACGACAAAGGTAGCGAAAATACACATGAGGAAGGTCAGTCCGGCCAAAAAGACGTTGGTCTTGCCCAGGGCCCCCTTGGCCCGTCCGACGACCGCCGTGTGGACCAGGGCCGTTCCGGCCAGCCAAGGGACGAGGGAGGCGTTCTCCACCGGATCCCAAGCCCAGTATCCGCCCCAGCCGAGCTCCATGTACGACCACCAGGCCCCAAGGATGATGCCGGCGGTCAGAAAGATCCAGGAGATCAAGATCCAATTTCGACCGACGGAGATCCAGTCGTTGGAACGACCGCCCAGGCTGAAGGCCGCGGCCAGGCAGCAGGGGATGGTGAACCCGGCATAGCCGATGAACAGCAAAGGGGGATGGAAGATCATGCCCGGATTCTGAAGGAGCGGATTCATGCCGTTCCCTTGGAGGGGAACCGGAGATAGCCTGAGGAATGGGTTGCTCGGACCTGTCAAGATGAGGAGAAACAAGGCCTGAGCCAGGAAGAAGAAGAGCCAGAAGGCTGCTTTGACCCTGACCGGGGCTCTGTCCAGGCCCGATCCCATGGCCACGAAAACGCCCATAACGGCGATGGCCGCAGTCCAGAACAGGAACGATCCGCTCTGTCCGGCCCAGAAGGCCGTGACCAGATAGAAAAATGGCAGAAAGGTGTCCGTGTATCCGTGGACATATTCGTAGGAAAAATCTCGAACCATGAGTGCCCGAAAAAGAATGGCACAGGCGACGAGGATGAAGCCTGCCACGGCAGCCTGGGCCATTCGGGCCCGGCGGTCGAAACCGGGAGATCCGGTCTTGAAGGACCAGGCCGCAGCCAGCCCTCCGAAAGAGGCGACGACAAGAGCGAGCAGGAGGCAGGCAAAAGCGACGACATGCATGTGGAAATCCTGTGTGGGAAAAGGGAACGCCCCGGCGGGATCTTACAGTCGGACAAGGCCGACCGGGATCAGGACTCTTCGATGTTCTTGGTGTATTTGGAAGGACACTTGGTCAGCAGGGTTCCGGCCTGGAAGCGACCCGTACCCGGATCGAACCCGCCCTCGACGATGACCTCCACCCCGGGTTTAAAGGTATCAGGTATCGCCCCCCGATAAGAGACTCGCAGAGATTTGGAGGCATCGACTTTGTCCACCAGATTGAAATCTACTCCCAGGCCACCGGCGGCTGTGTCGATCCCGTCCCCGGCCACAGTTCCGAAGAGGCGGGCTTGGGAGATGGTCGAAGTTTCCATGGCCAACGCCTCGGAAACGTTTAGAAAATAGACAGAGTCCTGCCTTAGTCCTGTAAAAACGAGAAAGACGATGCCGCCTCCGATGAGCAGGAAGGCCGTGATGAAAAGCCCGCGTTGGTTCTTTCGAGTCTTCATGGCGTTTTTTGGTCCCCCTTGATTTAATCAAGGCTACTGGACTCGCCTCCGGCAGTCAAGCTCCTACGGCGTTTTCGGGCCAGTTCCCGCATATCCACGAACTCGTCGGTTTCGTCCACGATCTCGTTGCCCAGAATTTCTTCCAGAACGTCCTCCAGGGTCACTACTCCGGCCACGCCGCCGTATTCGTCCAGAACGACAAAAAGATGTTGGCGGGATTCCAGAAAATCGACCAAAAGCTTGTCCAGGGTCAGAGTCTCAATCACGAAACGGACCGGCTTCATGAGATCGGACAATGTCTTGTCGTTTTCATCATTGGCCAAAGCCTCGAGGACCTCCCGTCGGTAGACCAGCCCGACAATGTCCTCCGGGTCCTCGTCATCATAGACCGGAATCCGGCTGTTGGGCCAGACGCTCTTGTCGGCCCGGGCCTGGAATACGGTGATGTTGGCGGGCAGAGAAAAAATCACCATCCTGGGGGTCATGACGTCTCGAACGATCTTTTTGTCCAGGCTGAGGATATTTCGCATGGACAGGGCTTCCCGGGGGTCGATATGCCCGGCCTTGTGGGTTAGACTGATCTGGGCCAGGAGATCCTCTTCGGAAACGGTATGCTCGGCTTGGTGTTTGTGCATAAAACTGATCAGGAATCTGGAAATCCAGATAACCGGAATTGAAAGAATGACAAGCCATTGGAGAGGCCTGGCCAAAATAATGGCCAGCTTCCGATTATAGGTCACTCCCATGACTTTGGGAAGAATTTCGGAAAAAAATAGAATAAAGGCAGTGAAAATCAATGAAAAAAGAAAAAGATGTTCGTGTCCGAAAAACTCCACGGCCATAGCTCCGGACACGGCGGCTCCGGCTGTATGGGAAAGAGTGTTCAGGGTCAGGATGGCTGTGATGGGCCTGTCCACATTTCGACGCAGCTCAAAAAAAATACGGCCCGACTTTCGACCGGAATTCTTGAGAGTCTCGAGATGGCTCAAGCTGACCGAATAGAGCACGGCTTCGGCCAGGGAACACAAAAAGGAAATGAAAAGAGTCAGAAAAACGACAACAAGAAGTGGTGTCATGCAGAGTGAAAAAGGACCGGCCCAGCCTCCATCTGGAACTTCGATCCTGTTGCCGGCGAAGATGCCGACGATCGGACATGGCGGGTCCCAGGCCGACGCCACGACCAATCCCTAACAGAGGCCAATGGCCAGGGCAAGGGTTTCCGGGCCGGTTTCGAGGTCGGATCGGGCTTGACCTCGCCCGACATTCCATCCACATTTCAGGACCCCACTGACGTCACCAACCACAGGGCAGGGCATTTGGACATCATTCTCGATCGTGACGGAACCCTCATCGAGGAAGAGCATTACCTCCGCGATCCAAGCAGGGTCCGCCTGATTCCGGGTGCCGGCAGGGCCATGCACCGCCTTCAGGAAGCAGGAGCCCGCTTCCATCTGGTCACCAATCAGAGCGGCATTGGCCGGGGCTATTTCACCCTCGACGATTACCTGGCGGTCCAGGCCCGTTTGGACACCCTTCTGCTTGAACATAAGGTTCGGCTGCATGGCGTGCGGTTCTGTCCCCATGCCCCGGAAGAAAACTGTCGCTGCCGCAAACCGGCCATTGGCCTTTGGGATTCCCTGCGTCGGGAATACGACTTGGATCCCGACCGATGCGTCATGATCGGCGACAAAGAGGCCGATCTTGAATTCGCCTCCCAGACCGGGTTGAAAACGGCAATATTGGTTCTGACCGGGCACGGTCCAGAAGAGGCGGCCCGGCTTGGACTGCCCCGGCCGAAGCCCCCGGAAAACGTGATCCGCATATCCGACCAGGGAACCACCGTGCGTTTCGTAGCCGCATCTCTGCCCCTGGCGCTTGATTGGCTGGGCCGGGAGCCTCGCCCATGAGAATCGCCTTCGAGGCCAAGAGGTTTTTCACCAACAGGACGGGGCTCGGCAACTACGCTCGAAGCACGGTCCACAACCTGCGTCGTCTGGATTCGTCTTTGGAGTGCATTCTCTACACGCCGAGGATCGAGGGACCCTTTGCCTCCTTCGCCGAGAGTATGGGATGCCAGGCCTGCGTCCCCCACGGGCTTGACGCGACCATGAACGGTTCATTCTGGAGAACTTTCGGCCTGGGACGGGTCGCCGCCCGGGACCAAGCCGATCTCTTTCACGGCCTGTCCCACGAATTGCCTCTGGACATCGGACGATTTCCCGGGCCCAGCGTGGTCACGGTCCACGACCTCATTTTTCTTCGCCGGCCCGACGACTATCCCTGGCTGGATCGGACCATGTACCGGCTCAAATACGTGGGAAGCGCCAAAAGGGCCGACCGAATCGTGGCCGTCAGCCGAAAAACGGCCGACGACCTGGTCGAATTGCTGGGCATTCCCGAAGACAGAATTTCAGTCGTCCACCAATCCTGCAAAGCAGAGTTTATGATTCCCCCATCCCTCGAAGCCCGTCGTGCCATTCGGGATTCCCTCAAAATTCCTGAGTCCTACGCACTTTTCGTGGGCTCCCTGACCAGACGGAAAAACCCCCTCGTTCTCGTGGACGCCCTGGCCCTCATGCCCTCTTCCATCCGCCCTTGTCTGATCCTGGTCGGCTCCGGCCCGCTGGCTTCTGAAATTCGGACCAGGGTCTCGGCCAGGAGGCTGGAAAAAAACGTCTTTCTCCTTAAAAATGTCGAAGACGACCAGCTTCCGGCCCTGTACGCCGGGGCTTCGGTCTTTGTCTATCCATCGTTTTACGAGGGCTTCGGTATCCCCATTTTGGAGGCCCTCTGGAGCCGGGTTCCGGTGGTGGCCGCCACGGGCTCCTGCCTGAAGGAAGCCGGCGGGCCCGGTTCCATCTATGTCTCGCCCGATTCCGCCGAGGAGATGGCTGCTGCCCTGAAACGGGTTCTGACCGACAGTGAATTGGCCGCGAACATGGTCCGAGCCGGTCTGGAACACGCGGCCACATTCACACCCGAGGCCTCGGCCCGAAATCTTATGGAGGTCTATCGTGGTCTGCTCAGCTAAACATGGTTCGAACATGACCATGATCCGACTGGGCGCCCTGGGGGATTTGGTCCTGACCACCGGCCCTCTTCTCCACTGGCACCGGACCCGGGGGCTGGTCTTCGACGTGGTCACCCGGGCCTCATTGGCCCCGATACTCCAGGGGCATCCGGCCGTGGGCCGAATTCAGGGACTGGAAGAACAGGCCTTGAACGGAGCCGCTTGGATAAAAACGGCCCGGGACCTTGCCCGATTCCAAGCCGGTTCGACCCTGGTCGATCTTCACGGCAACCTGAGAACCACAATTCTTCGAGCTTTCTGGAAGGGGCCGGTTCGCTCATCACTCAAACTTGGCCTCGAACGACGACTGTATCTCCAGACCGGGAATACCTCGATCGGCCGCCGGCTCCTGTCCCTGACCGTACCCCAGCGTTACGCCCTGGCCCTGGACGAGACAACCCCGCCAATTTGGCGATTGCATCCAGCCGTATTCCTTTCGCATGAAGAACAGGAGGCCGCAGACAGGTTGCTAAACCCTTGGGCCCAGGGCCGGCCCATCGTGGCCCTCCACCCCTACGCCACCCATCCGGCCAAGGCCTGGCCTCGCCAATCCTGGCTGGCCCTGGCCGCCCTGCTCCAGGCCCGGGGTCTGGCCGTCCTCGCTATCGGACGAAGCCCGGACCCTCTGGTCACCGGCGAGGCAGTCCTGAACCTTACCGATCAAACCGGAATCAGGGAGACCTGCGCCCTTCTCTCCCGATGCCGGGTTCTGGTCACCGGAGACTCAGGCCCCATGCATTTGGCCTGGGCCGTGAACACCCCCCTGGTGGCCCTGTTCGGTCCGACCACCAGACATTGGGGCTTCGCTCCTTGCGGCCCTCTGGCCACGGTCCTTGAATTCGACCTGCCCTGCCGCCCCTGTTCCCTCCACGGCCAGGACCGGTGCCGTTTTGGCCATGCCTGTCTGACCGAGATTTCAGCGGAAAAAGTGGCCAGGGCCGTCAGACGGTACGTCTAAAAACGAAACGGCCCGGATTTTTCCAGACCGCTTCCAAAGCATCACGGTCTGTTGGTCAGCCAGACACCGCCGATGACCATGACCCCGCCGGTCAAAAGGCTCAGATGGATCGGTTCGTCCAGAAGAAAGAACCCCATGAGCACGGCGAAGACCGGGACGAGATTGATGAACACCCCGGCCCGCGAGGCCCCGATGGTGTTGATGGCCGCATAGTACCAGTAGTAGGCCACGCCCGTGGCCAAGGTTCCAAGAAACACCAGACAGCCCCATTCGACCATGCCGGCCCGTATCAAGTCCGACGGCACATGCCCCCAGGCCGCCGGGATTAGCATGAAGGTCCCGACCAGACAGGACCAGGTCACCGCCGACAGGGGTTCCATGGTCCTCATCACCGAGCGGCCCCCAAGGGAATAGGCGGCCCAAGCGGCCACGCAGCCCAGGATATAGACGTCCCCCGTCTGCACTCCCCCTTGAAGCAGGACCATGGGATTGCCGTCGGCGATGACCACTGCCACTCCAACCAGAGAAATCAACGTCCCCAAGATGCGTACCGGGCCAAACCGTTCCTTCCAGAAAACGGCCGACAGGGCCGCGATGCAGACCGGGATGCAGGCCACGATCAGGGCCGCCCGGCCGGCCGGAATCGTCTGGAGCCCGGTGAAAAAGAAACGGTTGTAGAAAAACACCCCGGTCAGGGCTAGAAACAGGACCGGCAGGAATTCCGATTTCCGTAGCGAGGGCCATCGGCCGCGAGAAAAACGGTACAGACCGACAAGAAAGCTGCTGGCCAAGGCCAGCCGGAGAAGAGCCGAAGTCATGGGATGCAAAGATTGGGACAAGAGCCGGCCAGCGATCCAGGTCCCTCCCCATAGGGCCATGACCCCCACCAGCCGGGCGTAAACGGGCCACAGGAGATAGCTGCCGGGCGATCCGGAACTGGAAAAGGTATTCAAAGCAAACTCCAAATCAAATCGGGCGGGGTATGAATCGGACCATTTCGGGAATGCCTTTGTTCAGACAGCGCGTTTCCTCATTTGTGGCCGACGATCGGCACGGCGGACATAATCAATGAATCGTTGCCTGCCAAGACAAGGTCCATCACCATTTTTACACCATCGGACCAAGGCGAACTCGGATGAATTTTTGGGCCCTTGCATTGGCAACCTGCAATGACGTAGTTTCAACAGACTGTAATCGCAAATACAAGGAGACCTGCTCATGCGCGAAGCCAGACTCTGGAAAACCGAAAAGGACGATTGCGTCCTCTGCCTGCTCTGTGCCCATCATTGCCGCTTGAAGACGAACGAAAGGGGCCGGTGCGGGGTCCGACTGAACCAGGGAGGAAAATTGGTCACCCTGGCCGACCGGGTGCCGAGTATGGGCTTTGATCCCGTGGAGAAGAAACCGCTCTTCCACTTTTTGCCCGGGACCACGACCCTGTCTTTCGGAACCATGGGCTGCAATTTTTCCTGCCTTTTCTGCCAGAACAGCTCCTTGTCGCAAACTCCAAAACTTGGTGGCCGCATCCAGGGCGATGTCGTCGAGGCTGAATCACTGGTGGCTCTGGCCGGCCAACACGGGGCCCGGAGTATTTCCTACACCTACTCGGAACCAACGATTTTTTTCGAGCTCATGCAGGACACGGCCCTGAAGGCCAAAGAAGCCGGGATGGCCAACATCATGGTCAGCAACGGTTTTCAGAGCCCGCAATGCCTGGAGGCACTCGACGGCCTGATCGACGCCGCCAATATCGACCTCAAAGCCTTCACGGACACATTCTATCGGGACATCTGCGATGGGAGCCTGAAACCGGTCTTGAGGAATCTGAAACATATCCGGGAAATGGGCTGGCATCTGGAAGTGACCACTCTGCTCATCCCCGGCTTGAACGATTCCGACAAAGAACTGGGGGAAATGGCGAATTTCATCGGCAAGGAATTGGGGCCGGACGTTCCCTGGCACATTTCCGGATTTTATCCGACCTTCAAGATGATGGACCGCCCGCCCACTCCGTTGGAAACTTTGGAACGGGCCCGAAGAATCGGGCAGAAGGCAGGACTGTGGTTCGTCTATCATGGGAACCGCCACGGCCGTGGCGGTGAGGACACGATCTGCCCGGGGTGCGGCAAGACGGTCATGTCCCGCTCGGGCTTCACTCTTTTGGAAACCCGTCTCAAGGGAAGCGATTGTTCGTTCTGCGGCCACCGGATTCTCGCCGCCCACTGACCGTCAAAACGGCCGGAACATGATGGCCGCCTGAAAGCTATCGGGACTGTTCGGGTTTTCCCGGATACCCCAAGGCTTCCCGGACGCCGTAGGCTGCGTCGTACAGGGCGAAAAAGCAATGCTGGAATGTGTCCATGCCCCTGCTCACGTCCAAGAAGGGCAGGCAGACGACCACTGAAACCTCGGCTTCCGGATCGTAGGCCATCATGGACAGATACCCGACCCGGCACCCGTTGTGCCCGTAGCCGAGATTGGGGCGGTATTCGCAGCCCAGGGCATAGGTTGGCTGGGCCGTCGAGCCGTCGGTCATCATCAGTTCGACCGTTTCCGGCTCGAGGATGTTTTCCCCCCGAAACAGGGTCCGGACGAATCGGTTCAGGCCGGCCAGGGTTCCCCATCCGTTGCCTTCGGCCACCTGGGCGCTCATGTTCATCCGCGAGAAGACCAAGGTCCCTCCCTCCGTGACGATGGTTCCCGGTACGAACGGTTCGGGAATCGTCTGGTCCGTGGACTTCCAGGGAAAATCAATGTCCAGGGGCACGGGAGCCTGCTCTCCCACGATCATGTCACGCAAGTAGTCCGTCAGGGTCTTGCTCGTTCCGGTCCTGAAGGAATAGACCCGGGCCACGATCTCGCCAAGCATGGTGTACCCGGTGTTGCTGTAGTGATAGCCCTGGCCCGGCTCGAAATACGACAGGCTGTGCAAGGCGGCCTGTCCCACCAGTTCGGAGGCCGAGAACTGATGGTCGGGTTTCAGACCCTGTTTCCAGGCCGTGTAGGACTCCCCTCCGCATCCGGGCACCTCGTCGTTGTCCACGTCGTAGACCCCGGCGGCGTGCTGGAGAAGAAGTTCGATGGTGATTTCGTCTTTCCAGGGGACGTTCCACTCGACCGTGTCTGGAACGTAGGGGATGGTCGAGCCGGGGATGAGGTCCGTGATCCGATTATTGATGTCCAGCCACCCGTCCTGATGCATGCGCAGGATGCAGGTCGAGGTGAAGGTCTTGGTGTTGCTGGCGAACCGAAAATGGGTGTCAGCCGTCATGGCCTGCTCCGGTGATGCCGACGAGGACGCGAAGATGATCGTGGAAGGAGTCTGGATGATCAACCCCAGGACAGGCACGTCTCGGCCGAGGACGGATTGGAGATCATCCCTGACCTTGTCGACTGCTGCCCGAGCCCGCTCCTCGTCGGTCTGGTCCCCCGAGGAATTGCCCGTGCGGCATCCGCAGCCAAGAACCAGCAACATGGCCGCTACGGTCAGTATCATCGCCCGGCCGCTCATACATCCCTTCTTCATGTCTGGCCTCCCGAGAGTTAATTTCTCAACAATCAGACGTCTGAAGACTATTGTATGATTTTGAACTCGTCCCGGCGATTCTGGGCCCAGGCCGACTCGTTCTGGCCGTGAACGGCAGGATATTCCTCGCCGTAGCTGATGATCTGCATCCGCCCCGATTCCAAACCCAGGAGGATCAGGAACTCGTAAGCCGCCCTGGCCCGACGCTCGCCCAGGGCCAGATTGTATTCCTCGGTTCCCCGGTCGTCCGTATGTCCTTCGACGAGAAGGCGCACCCCCGGATTGGTCTTCAACCTGTCGGCCAGGACCTGGAGTTTCTCCCGGGCCTCGGCCTTAAGTTCAAAGGAGTCGAAATCGAACAGGACGACCAGATTCCTGACCTCTTCCTCCAGGGCGGCCAACCGTGTCGGATCTCCCTGAGTTCCCTCGGACTCCAGGGCCAAACGTCTGGCCTCTTCGTCCTGAAGCTCGCTCTCGTGAAGCTCCCGCTCCTGAAGTTCACGAAGTTTCTTGGCCTCTTCGGTTTCGGCATCGGCAGGCCCGCCATCCTGGAAGCTGCCGGTCTGGGCTCCGGTTCGGGTCATGGGCGAAGAACCGACGCTGACCTGCTTCTTGGTGCATCCGCCGGCAAAAAGAAATGCAGCCACCAGGGCCGCCAAGAGCATCCAACTCATTCTGCGCATCTGTTGCCTCCTCGATGTTTTCCGCGATGGGAGGGCGGACTTGTGATCCACCCTCCCTGTTTCGGTATCCTACTGAATGGGTTTGAATTCGGCGCGGCGGTTCTGGGACCAGGCCGTTTCATTATGTCCGGAAGCCACGGGCCGCTCCTCTCCGTAGCTGAGGATCTCCGTCCTGGACAATTCCACACCGAGCAGGACAAGGAATTCACGGGCCGCCCGAGCCCGGCGTTCACCCAGGGCCAAGTTGTATTCCTCGGTGCCTCGCTCGTCGCAATGCCCTTCAATCAGAACCCGGACGGTCTGGTTGGCCTTCAACGTGTCGGCTACAAGCTGCAGGTTCGCTCTGGCCTCGGGCTTGAGATCCGAGGAGTCGAAGTCGAAATGGATGGTCAACTGCCGAAGCTCCCTTTCGACCAGAACCCTGGGGTCCTCCACTTCGACGATCTCGATCGTTTCCTGCTCAACAACGACCACCGGCTCGGGCTGGGGCTGGGGCACCGAGGTCGAGTCGCCGCTCACCTTGCGGCTGGCGCATCCCGAAGCCAAAAACGATCCGGCCAGCACGACCATCAATACCAACCAAATTCCTTTGCGCATGTTCTCTTCCTCCCAAAAAAATTGTTTTTGAAACCGACCCATATAGCACGGGCACGCTTATCGCCCTTTTGCGTATTCCCTTCCCCAGGCCGGAGCCGAGGCTTCCCCGGGACCGGTGGGCACCAGTCTGGCCTCATCTCCATGCCGGGTGGTCAGATAAATCTTATACCCGCCCTCGCGGTTGGAAGTGAAAGCCAGGAAATATCCGTCCGGAGACCAAACCGGATCCTCGTCGTTTCGAGGGCCGAAGCTCACCTGCCGTTCCCGTCCCGTGGTCAGGTCCATGACGAAAATCCGATGGCCGTTCTCGGTCTCCCCCGCGTAGGCCAGAAACTTGCCGTCAGGGCTGATGTCGGCTCCGGTGTTGTATTTTCCGGCGTATGTGGCCCGACTGACCTCCCCGGATGGCATGTCGAGAACAAAGACGTGCGGATTGCCTGCCCGGCTGGAGACAAAGGCCATTTTGTGTCCCGCGGAGTCGAAGCTCGGGGAAATGTCGATGGCCCAATGCTGGACCAGGGGCTTGTCCAGCCTAAAACTTCGGTCCAGTAGGAAGATGTCTGAGCTGCCCTGGGGATTGATGCTTACGGCTAATCGCCCGTCGGGCAGAAAAACCGGGGAAATGACCGTGTTTCCAGGCAGGGTCCTGGTCGTGACCTTGTCCGTTTCGCCGTCCCAAAGTCCGAGCATATGCTCACGTCCGGAAAGATAGGTGAAGGCCAGATAGCGACCATCAGGGGACCAGGCCGGACTCAAACAGATGCCTCCAAGGCGGGTGACCTGTCTGAAATCCCGGCCCAGGGCGTCGGCCACGTAGATTTCCTTGTTTCGACCGATTTTTTTGACGAAGGCCAGCTTGGAATCAAAAAAAAGCCCGCTCCCGGTCAATATCTCCATCAGGGCTGAGCAAAACTTGGCGGCGACCTGCGGAATCTGTTCCGTCCCCTGGATCTGGTAGGCCTTGCCGAGCACGAGCCGCTGGGTGAAGACCTCGTAGGCCCTGAGCTCGACCTCACCGAGGATGCCCGGCCTCTGGGCCCAGGCCGAGGTGCAGGCCAGATCGACCTTGGAGAGCTGAAGCTTCCTGAAGTCCATGTTCCTGGCTAGATACCCGCCAAGGCCCCCTCCTCCCAGCATGTCCGCCGAGGAAACCAGATGAAAGAAAGGCAGGAAGGACAGGTTGGCCCTCAACTCCTTCTCCAGATTTACCGCCGGATCGAGATCGACGCCCTCACGACCCTCCAAGGGCAATGGCGACGCCAGATAGAGGTTCATTCGGGTCTGGCCGGGGCCGTGGATGTCGATGTTCAAGGCATCCTGGGCCACGGCCGGCAATGCGGCCAAAAAGAGGGCCGACAAGGCCAGGAGGAAAAGAATGATGACTTTGTTCATATGCTCACGAGATGAGTTCATTCAGATTGAAACGGATGACCAATCGACGGATCCCCAGAGGAGGCTTGGGAAAAACCTTGGTTTCGGCCACGGCCTGCATGGCCGAGGCATCGAAATCGGATCGGCCGGATGACTCGACGATTCTGGACCCGACGATTGTTCCGGCGTCGTCGATGTCGATCTCGACTCCGACCACCAGGGCACCACCTCCGACCCGCGGAAATCTCCAATTCTCCTTGACCTTGGCCTCGGCCAGGGACGCGTAGATATCCAGGAGGGTCACCCCTCCGCTCCCTTCGCCGCCCTCGCCAGGGGATCCCACTGCAGCGGCCTCTTGCCGGGCCTGAGCCAGAGCTCCGGCCACGGTGTCCTTTTGGGCTCGATCGCTGCGGGCGGCCTGTTCCCGGGCACTCCCCAGGGCGCTGGCCAGGATGTCCTCCCGGCTTTCCTTTTTCTCCGGCCTCTTTTTGGGCTCTTCCTTGGGCTTAGCCTTGGCCTCGGGCTTGGCCTTGGGTTTCGTATCCTGGGCCTTCTTGGCCGGACTGATGTCCTTGGGCGTCGGTTTTGGCTCGACCTTGGCTGCGGGCTTTGGGGTCGGTTTCGGATCGGCCTTTTTCTGGACTGCGGCCGATTTCGGTGTCTGGGAGGCTCCGCCCTTGGCCGGGCCCGGAGCCTTGAGGGTTACCAGATCAACGGTGTAGACTCTTTTATTCAGGTCGATCTTGGCCATGGAGTTTCCGCTTCCGGCCTGGAGCAGGGCCACGGCCACGATGACATGCACGAGGACCGACAGGACCAGGCTGAGTCCGCGCATGCCCGCCCCATCGCCCCCAAACTTGGAGAATGACCGGCCCGACGGAAAGGAAAGCCTCACGGATCGGTTTCCTCCTCGGCCACCACGCCCAGTTTTTCAACCCCCGCCGCCTTGGCCCTGGCCATGACCTTGACCACGACCCCGTAGGGAACGGCCCTATCGGCCTTGAGATACAAGAGTTTGTTCGTGCCTGACATGACCGTGGCCAGATGCTTTTCAAGCTCGTCCAATTCCAATCGATACTCGTCGAGGAAAAGAGTTCCGTTCCCGCTGACGGTCAGAATCACGTGATCACTGTCCTCGGGCAGTGAGGCCACTGTCCTGGTCTGAGGCAGATCGACCTCTATGCCCTGGGTCATCAGAGGGGCCGTGACCATGAAAATGATCAGCAAGACCAGCATAACGTCCACGAAGGGCGTGACGTTGATCTCGGAAACGAACCCTTTCCCCCCGACCCCGAGCGCCATCTCACTCCTCCCGGGTCTTGAGATCCATCCAGGGAATCTCGCGCTGGACCCTGTTCAAAAATGTTCCGGCGAAATTCACGAATTCCTTCTCGATACTGTTCAGCATCCCTAGAAAGGTGTTGTAGGCCACCGTGGCCGGGATGGCCACGAAGAGTCCGATGGCCGTGGCCACCAGAGCCTCGGAGATGCCTGGAGCCACCGCGGCCAGGGCCGCCGATTTCTGTATGCCTATGGTATGGAAGGCGTGCATTATCCCCCAGACCGTCCCGAACAGGCCTATGAACGGCGCAGCGTTGGCGCAGGTGGCCAGGAAGGGAAGAGACCTGGAGATGCGGTCCAATTCCCGGCTCACCCCCTGCTTCAGGACCCGACGGACGTTGTCCTCGGAGATCTTGTACTTGACCTCGGGTCGGATCTTGGCCCGCTCCAGATTCTTGATCTCTCCCAGGGCCAGATTGGCCACCGGAAACAAGGGCGAGCCCGACCCGGCTTTCAGCAGGCGCAGGGCGCTGGGCAGATCAGGGGCCTTGTTGAACCGTTCCAAATCCTGGAGGGATCGCTTGCGGACCCTGTTCAGCTGGATAGTCTTATAGAAGATGATGTACCAGCTGGTCATAGACATGGCTCCAAGAACGAGAAGGACCAACTGGACCATGGTCGTGGCCTGGGCCAGCATGTCCCAAAAACTGAATGAATGCATGACTGTTTCGTTTATGTTGAGGTGAAGGGCCCCATAGCCCCGGCCTCAGGCTTGGACCGTCCCTCGGGCGGCCAGGATTTTTCGGGCCAGACCGTCACCGTTGGCCTCGGCTCGCCGGTATTCATTTTCGGTCATACCCGCCCCCAGGGCGGTGATGCGCCGAAAGTCCCTCGAAACCAAATCCCCCGGGGCATGGGCGTCGTTGTTGATGACCAGACCGGCCCCGAATTTTCTGGCCATGGCCAATACGTGGCCGTTGGCCAAAGAATGCCCTTTGCGAGTCGTGATCTCCAAAAAAACTCCACGCTCGGCGGCCAGACGGACGTCCTGCTCGGTAATGAGCCCGGGGTGGGCTAGTATGTCCGCCCCGGCCTCGATGGCCGCCAGATTCGTGCCCAGAGCCACAGGCTCGACCACAGTCTCTCCATGGACAACCACCACCTGCGCCCCCAATTCCCTGGCCCGAGCGACAAGAACTGGCACCAAGCCGGGCGGAACGTGGGTCAATTCCACTCCGGCCAGCAGATCGAGGCCCATGTGCGGACCATATTCCCGGGCCACGGCCAAGAGTCCGGCCAGGGTCGTTTCCAGGTTGGAATCGTCCACATGATCGGTAAAGGCGATGCCCGAATACCCGGCCACCTTCGCCCTTCTGGCCAGTTCGGCCGGAATGAGCTCCCCGTCGCTGAAAACCGTGTGTGTATGCAGATCGAACATGATCACATCGAATAGGGTTTGCCGTCCGGATCGAACTTGGCCAGCACTTCGGTCCATTTGTCCGACTCGGCGTCGTCCAACACGGCCTGGAATGGTTTCTCGGCTCCTTTGGCCACGGTCTCCAGCAAGGTCTCGGTGGCCAAGACCGGGACACCGGCCCTGAGCGCCAGGGCGATAGCGTCCGAGGGACGGCTGTCCAAGCGCCTCTGCCGATCTCCTGTCGAAAGGACCAGCTCTGCGTAATAGGTGCCCTCGCTCAGGGCGGTCAACTCGACCCGATCCAGGGAGGTTTCAAGGTTCTCCAGGAGCCTCAGAAAAAGGTCATGCGTCAAGGGTCTCTGGACCTGTATCTTGTTGATGGCCATGGAGATGGCCACGGCCTCCATGTTCCCGATCCAGATGGGCAGGACAAAACGGCCGTCCCCATCCTTGAGGATGAGAATCGGAACCTGAGATTCCTCGTCCAGGGCCAGCCCAAAAACGTGCATTTCTACCATGGTGCTCCTTGCGTCTCGCCGGACAGACTGTGCCCTCCGGAACCGGTGACTTTTACCGCGACCATGCGCCCGGCCAGATCCGGGATAACGTGATCAAAATGGACGATCCTCCCCCCGGGATCCCGGCCCTGCCAGCGGATTTGACTTCCGAACTGCTTCTGGTTCGGCCTTTCAACCAAAACAGTCGTTTCATTCCCGACCATGCCCGCCAGATGGGACGCGGTCAACTCATCCTGTCGGCGCTGCAGCCGAGTCAGACGGTCGAGCTTTTCGCTGCGGTCGATCTTCAAGGGCATCGCGGCTGCCTGGGTTCCGGGCCGGTCCGAATACATGAACGAAAAGCTTCCGGCGTAGTCCACCTCATCCAGCAGGCTCATGGTCTCCTGAAAATCCTGCTCGCTCTCTCCGGGAAACCCGACGATGATGTCCGTGCTCAGAGCCAAATCCGGCCGGACCCCGCGCAGGGCCCTGACGATATCAACATAGCGTTCCCTGGTGTACTTCCTGCCCATGGCCTTCAGAATCCGATTTGATCCGGACTGGACCGGCAGATGCAGTTGTGGACACAGAACCGGCAACGATCCAAAGGCCTCGATGACTTCAGGGGCAATGTCCTTGGGATGAGAGGTCGTGAACCGGAGACGCTCCAGGCCCGGAATGTCGGCCACCGCTGTCAGTAGCTCGGCAAATGACGGGCTGCTTGGCCTGTCAAGCCCGAAGCTGTTGACATTCTGCCCAAGCAGGGTCAACTCTCTCGCTCCCCGCTGCACCAAGGTCGAACATTCTCGCAACACCGAATCTATATCCCGGGATTTCTGCCTCCCCCGGGTGAAAGGCACGATGCAATACGCGCAAAAATTGTCGCAGCCCTGCATGATGTTCACGAAGGCCTGGCCGGGAATCTGATCCGGCAGGCCGCCGTGGCGCTCGGGATAGGCGTCCTCGAAGTCCAGCAGGGCCGCCCGACCTATTTCACCCCGAACAAGACGGTCCATGGTTTGAGGCACCCGATGGACCCCGTCCGTACCGAAGACAAGCCGCACAAAGGGAAAACGCTTCCAGATGGCCCGGCCGACCTGCTGGGCCACGCAGCCCCCCACCACGGCGAAGCCGTCAGGGATGGACTGCAGCCTGGGACCGATCCGCCCCAAAACGCTATACACTTTCTGCTCTGGCTTGTCCCGAACGCTGCAGGTGTTCAGGACGACCACATCGGCCTCTTCCTCGACAGTCTCCTCCCATCCCCTGCTTCGCAAGGAAGCAGAAATCCAGGACGAGTCGCAGACGTTCATCTGACAGCCGAAGGTCAGGACGTGGAAACTCCGGCTCACCTTCGGAAATCCCCCAACCAGCGACGAAGAAACTCCAGAACGGCCGCCACCCCTCTTTCCGGGTCCGGGCAATCATTCTCGATCACCAGTTCGGCCTCTGGATTCTCCTCGAAGGGCACATCCACCCCGACCACCTGCCCCAGACCGGGAAAGTTTTGACCGGTGCGCCTGCGCTCCAAGGCCTTCTCATACAGCCCGGCCATGACCAGCCCTTCGGGCCGGGCCGCCTCCCGGGCCATGGCCGTTTCCAGTCTGCATCGAACCATAACCTCAACGAACCGTGGGGCCAGGTTTCGGCAATGATCCCTCATGGCCCGTTTGGGAGCGGTGCCGTCCATGACCACCCGTCTCCCGTCCCTGGCCAGGGCAGCCCCTTCCTCGGCGAATAGGCGATAGGCCTCGGCCCGTTCCTCGCCGGAATAGGTCGGATTCGGAAAATAGGATTTCCTGCGGGCATCCATCTCCAAAAGATCCACGTCCATGCCTTCGGCCCGCAGGGCTTTGGCCACGCCCCGGGCCAGGCTGCTCTTGCCGGAACCGGGCAGGCCGACGAACCACATCGCCCATCCTTTTTTGAAGATTCCGCTCACGGCACCATGTACTTGTTAATGTTCCGCCAGTCGAAGACCTCGTCATCGAGCACACGTTCCATGAACCGGAACAGGCCTTCCCTGACCTGGGGCGGATGGTTCGGATACCATTCGGGAGAGGCGATGACCAGAGCCCGGAACACGAAGTACGGGGCGATGACCTCCAGCATTTCCGAATCCTCGGTCCGTCCGAGGTATTCTTCCCAGAAGGCCGTGTATAGAGCTTCGAAATGCCCGCCGAGCCCGGCATGTCCGTAGAGACTGAACAGAAGATAATTGCAGGTCATGGTGGACACGTCGTCGGCCGGCTCGCCCCATTCACCCCGGCTGCGGTCCAATACGGTGAAGTCGCCGTCCGGGCGGACCAGGACGTTCCAGGGATGGAAATCCCCATGCACGGCGCAGAGACGGTGGGTATAGCCCCGCAGCTTCCAGCGCCAGTCGATCAGGCGTTTTTCCAGGGCCTTGATTCGCTTGACCGGAAATGGCTCGTAAGGAAAAGGATATCCGTCGACAATGCCCCAGATGCACTCGGAATCCCCGAGGAGCTGTCTGGTCCGGCGGACGTAGAGGTCAGCCGCCTCGTGTTTCCGGGCGTGGACCTCGCTCAGCCAAGCGGCGAAATCCCGGGCCAGACGAACGTCCGAATCGCGAAACTCGCCGTTTTTGATCCGTTCCAGATGCAGGAAATAGTCGTCGCCTTCGACCTTTTCGTTGACGATAAAAAATTCTTTCGGATCCAGGACTGGTTCCAACCGTCCCTGGCCGTCCACATAGCCCAGGCCCAGTGGGCAAACGTGCTTGGGCATCCGGGATCCGGCATCGTACTGGAACATGAGGATGGCGGCCCGGTCCCAGAGAAATTGGTGACCGTACTTGTCCCCGCGCATCATGGACAAGACAGCCTGCCTGGGACGGCCGTCCACTTCAAAACTGACGAGCATCGGCTTGCCGTACCCGAAGTCCTTCATCCCCTGCTCGTCCAGGGAACCGATGTCCCCCACTCCTGTCAGACGGACCTGACCTGGAAAGGTTCGCGTCAGGTAGTTCTCGATATTGGCCAGGCTGAGTTCGATCATGGCTTTCTCCTGTTCAGATCACGATTTTCAAGGCCCCGAGAGGGTGCCATGACCGCCGTCGGCAGTCAACGAATATCGGACCTCCGAGGGCCGAACCATCATCGAAAAAGGAATTCAGGCCGCGATCCTGGCCGTATTCACGGCCATCTTCGACTGGGCCACCTCACCGAGCTCCGTCGCCAAGTCCCGGGTCAACCATCCATTCCGATGCGGGGTAACCAGGGCGTAGAGACTGATCCACGACAATCCCACCAGCCAGAAGGCCGCATAGGGAAAGGCCCAGAGAAAGTCGGTGTTCCGGTTCCGCACGAAATGGAACAAGGCCGGAACCAAAGCCGCCGTGACGAGGCCGATGAGGAGATTGTAGCCGGCCAACAAAGGCCAGATCATCAGGACCAGGGGAAGGGACAGCTTGAAGCATTCGCCAACGGACATCCTGAGGAGATGGACGAGAAGGTTGATCCGGGCCCCGGTAGCTCCTTCCGGGCGAAAACGTTTGAAGGCGAACCGACAGAGTGCCAGGGTTTCCCGGATGTTGCTCCGGGCCCAGCGCAAAAGCATCTTGCACAGTCCCCGATATGCCGTCGGGACCTTGGTGTAGACAACGGCGTCGTGCTGGAAGTGGACCAGCCAGCCCTGCCGGAGGATGAGGTTGGTCATGGCCCGGTCTTCCCCGATATTGGCCTCCCGACCGAGAAAGGTCTGGTTGAGCCATTCATCGAGAATGGGCACCACGGCACTGCGGCGGTATCCTGACAATGCCCCGGGCGTGCACATGACCGTGTTCACCCGGCTCTGGGATGCTCTGATGAAGTCAAAGGAAAAGGTAAAGGAAACGTCCAGCATCTTGGGAATCAGCCCCTCCCCGACGTTCAAAACCCTGACGTTCCCGGCCACGGCCCCCACTCGCCCGTTGCGGACCATGACGCTGGCCAGACTGCGGATGGTTCCGGGGGCAACCTCGGAATCGCTGTCGATGGTTACCAGAATTTCGCCCCTGGCCCGGACGAAACCCTCGTAGAGGGCTCTTCGCTTGCCGTGGTTGATCGGCTGCCGGACAAGCTCCAGCCGGTCTGGAAACTCCCTGGCCGCAGCCTGCATCCAGATCCAGGTATCGTCTCTGCTGCCGTCGTCCACGCAGACGACCT
Organism: Deltaproteobacteria bacterium; assembly: GCA_009929795.1. Classification (NCBI taxonomy): domain Bacteria; kingdom Pseudomonadati; phylum Myxococcota; class Myxococcia; species Deltaproteobacteria bacterium. Next base: position 55,251 of record RZZR01000001.1, read on the forward strand.
GCATTCGTGTCCAGGGGTAGTCGCTGGCCATGACGCTCCGGACCGTATCCAGGACCTGACGGCCTTCGTTGTAGGCCGGTATGACCACCGTGCAGAGAGGAAGGTCCTTGTCGGGACACGATGGAGTCGATCGGTAGCCGACAACCAGGAAGATCCTCCAGACCAGGACGAGAAAACTCAAGACGATCATGGCCAAACCGACCCAGGCCCAGGGGCTTTGGAAAGCCTCGAGTCGAAGCCGTTCCAGATCATCGGCCAGATGAAGACGCATCGCGACGGCCAGGGCCAGGATCGTCACCAAGCTCAGGGCAACGGTCACCTTGCTCCAGTTGAACCTCCAGCCCAAATTGTCAACCGGTTTCGTCATCGATACGAGTTTATTTGTGAGGACGAACGAATCCGACTTCCGGCTCATGAACGCGTTGGAATGCACGGCAACCTTCCTCGTGATCTTTTCTGTATAAGGAGAAGAGTTGGAATGAACTTCCCGAATGGACAGGGCAGGACGCACTGTCGAGGAAAACGCCTTTTGACCTAAACGCTGACAAAGTCAATGAAAATAAAATCAACATTCACAGTATGTTATAAACTCATGATTAAACAATGCCTCGAAAATCGGCCCGGCAGGCCATTTCCGGAGCTAAACACAATCATTTGAAAATCTGGGAAAAAAAGAAAATCGAATGGACGCGGAGTGGTTTTACATCTCCAGCAGGAGGGCGGCGACTTCATCCGGCCGTTCGGTCATGGCGAAATGTCCGGAATCCAGGGTCATGACCCGCCATCGAGCAGCAGGGACTGCATTTCGAGCCGCCTCAAAGGCCTGGCGCGTCACGGCGGCAAAATCACTTTTGACACACCAGACGTAAAGTTTGGGGATATCGTTCAACGCGGCCATGTCCACCATCGACGGGGCCGTGTACGGATGAAGGGCCTCCAGACCGAAATCTTTCCGAGGATCGAGTCCAGAAAGGCCCAAAAGATCGAACAGGGACTTGCCGAGTTGGGGAACCGCGGCGTCGAGGAATACCATGGCCTTGACCAGACCGGGCCGCTGTCTGGCCGCTTCGGCGACGACCAGGCCCCCGTAGCTGTGTCCGGTCAGGACTACGGGTTGGTCGGCTGCGGCCACGGATAACACCTGAACGATCTGTTCTCCGTGATCCTGCAAAGTGCTTGACTCCGGCAAAGACAGATCCGGGTGGAAGACCTTCCGACCAAGGGCCTCGAGCCTCATGGTCACCGGGTTCCAGACGGCCCCATGGGAACCTCCGCCATGAACGAGAACGATGTTTGGAATCGGCATGAAATCCTCCATGGAGTCAGGGCAAAAAAACGGTCCCAAAATGCAAGCCGGATTCGTCCCAAATGAATTCGTCACGGAACGTATACGTGGATAGACCAATCCCGCCCATGAGAAAAGGCCTTTAAACAGCCCAGATCCAAAGTTAAAACCTTGCGGTGGGTGACGGTTTGACATAGGGATTTCTGAATTATTCGAGAATTCATCGAAAACGCCAGGAGATTCCGTCATGCCCACGGTCACAAGACAGCCATCGGACCACTCAAAAATTCGCAGCCGCGAGATTCTCGAAAACGCACCTATTGGATTTTTCGAGGCCGACTTGGAAGGACGGATTCTTTTCGCCAATCCCGCTTTGGCCAAAATCCACGGCTACGAATCCGTCGAAGCCATGGTCGCGGCCGAAATTTTTTCTGCAGTCTGTGCCGACCCTGGAAGCTGGGAAAGATTGGTGGATCTTTTGAAACTTCAAGGTCGCGTGAACGATTTCGAATGCCGTCACAAAAAAATGGATGGGACCCTGTTCTGGACAACGGTTCATGCCTGTCTCGACAATTATGCGGGCAAGGATAACGCCGTTGTCCAAGCCTTCTGCATCGACGCCACCGATGCCAGTGGGGCGGCGGCGAAACTGGAAAAATTCCGCTGGCTCGTCTGTCCCGAGCGGACGGAAAAAGGTCTGATCGCCCCTTCCGGACAATGTCCGGCCAACCCGGCCTACAAAACCGAATTTAGCGGCACCGGAGCCATTGGCCGATGTCTGGACCCGGATCTGCTGCGGCAAATGGCCGGAGAGTGCGTTGAACTTCTGGGAACGTCCATCGCCGTCATGGAAAAGGACGGAACCTACGTCCTCAAGGCCGACATCTCCCAATGGTGTTCCCTGCTCGACACGGCCTCCAGGACCAATTGTATGGCCGAAAGCAACGCCATGGCCATGAATTCGGGCCAATGGCTCTGCCATGAATGCTGGATGAAAACCTGCACCAAGGCCATGCGCATCCGTGAACCCGAGGAATCGGATTGCCCCGGAGGCATACGATGTTATGCCGTTCCAATCCTGGCCAACGACGAGGTCATCGGATCCATCGCCCTGGGCCTGGGCTCGCCGCCCCTGGATTCCGGAAGCTTGAAGACCCTGGCCTGGCGCTACCGAATCCCCGACGATCGACTGCATGCCGCGGCCACGATCTACGACCCCCGCCCGACGTTCCTCATCGAATCGACGAAAAACCGGGTTCTGAGCGTGGCCAGGCTCATCGGTTCCATGGTCGAACGCTTCCGGGCCGAGGATGCCCTTCGGCAGAGCGAAGACCTCTACAGGGTCCTGGTTGCCAACGCCTCCCAAGCCATTCTGGTCATTCAGAACGGGTTCATCACCTTCGCCAACGCCTATGCCGAAAAAATTTCCGGGTTCACCGCCGAGGAGATCAGCGGACACCCCATTCATCGATTCGTCCACCCCGATGACCAGGAACGGGTCTTCACGAATTTCATCCGCAGGCTGTCCGGGGAGAGCCTCGAACCCTATCCGTTCCGGTTCATCGCCCGGGACGGAAGCGTCAAATGGGTCGAGACCACCGGAGTAGTCTTTCAATTGCAAGGCAAGGACGCTTCTCTCATCTTTCTGACCGACATCACTCGGCATAAACTGACCGAAAAAGCCTTGGCCCAGGCGACAGGATCGACCACCGGCATCTAAAGGCCACGACAGAGCGCGTTCAAAACACAACCCAATGGAGCCAGACCCATGTCCGTCCGCCCATCCCTGTCCATCATGGTCACGGTCAGTTTTCTCGTCGTCGGCAACCTCATTGGAGTAGGCATTCTGGCCCTGCCCATCAACACCGGCCTGGCCGGATTCATCCCCGCCCTTGCGGGCATGGTCCTCCTTGGCGGAGCCATGTTCTTCTCTGCCATGGTCCTGGCACGGGAGGCCGTCCAGGCCCGGAAGGAGACCTTCAACCTGCCAAGCCTCTACGGGGCCTACCTGGGTCGGACCGGAAAATGGGTGGCCATTCTGGCCAACATGCTGATCCTCTACGGACTGCTCGTAGCCTACCTGACCGGAGGAACGACCATCATCGGAAACATCTTCGGCCTGCCCGAACAATTCAATTGGCTGGTAACCTTAATTTTCTTTGCCGTACTGACCGGCACGGCCCTGATGAAGGTGGACATGATCCTCAAGTACAACAGTCTGATCATGATCTGTCTGTTCATCTTTTTTGGGCTCATGGTCGGAATCGGGGAAACCAATGTGGAAAGTGGCGCTCTCGGCTACATGGACTGGAGGTTCTTGCCCTACACCGCACCCATCATCGTCACCGCCTTCCACTTTCACAATATCATCCCGGACGTCTGTACCAGTCTGAAATGGGATCTTTCCGCCGTCTGGAAAACCATGCTTGGCGGCATGCTCATCGGCTTTGTCATGAACGCCGTGTGGATCCAGGTCGGCATCGGCGTCCTACCCCTGGAGGGAACCGAAAACAGCCTCCTGGCCGCCTTCGAACAGAACCTTCCGGCCACGGTACCCATGTCTGCCGTCATCCATTCCAAGCTGTTCCTCGTGGCCTCCCTGGTCTTCTCCCTTCTGGCCATCATGACCTCCTATCTCGCCAACGGCATGGGACTTCTGAGCTTCATCCGGGACATGACCGAAAACCAGTTCCATTTTCAGAACCGCAGCCTGGCCGCAGCCTTGACATTTGGTCCGCCCCTGGCCATCGCCCTGCTCTGGCCCGACGTCTTTCTGACGGCCATAAACGTCGTTGGCGGGGTGGGCATCGTCGTCCTCTTCGGCATCCTGCCGAGCCTCATCTTTCTGCGCAAGAATCCCGGACCGGGAACAAGGGTTCTTGGCCTGATCATGCTCGTTCTCTTTCTCGTCTGCCTGGGACTTGAAATCGGCCAGGAGGCAGGTCTTCTGCACATTCATCCCGAGGTGGAACACTGGCACCCGCAATTGGACTCGATTCCCGCCCCATGAGGGCAAGCATGGCCGGTGATGCCTGTTTGATTGCGGCGTTTTCCCCGGGCATCAACCATGCCTTGTGAGAAAAGAAACAATCTTGTCAGCCTGTTTTTCGTTCCGTATGTGTGCGTGACATTCATCTCGAAGTGATGAAACCCTCCCTTCGCAGGAGTACGACGTATGACAGCCTACACGGTGTATCTGGAACAGCTTCCCGGTCTGCTCGACGCATGGTCAAGAGACTATGCCGTACACGTGCCCGTTCAGACCGAACCGGGCTTCTACGATTTCGCCCCCTGGGGGAAAGAGGTTGAAATCGCCTGGGACTACGATGTGGCATACAACTCCCCCAAACGTTTTCTTCTCCCTTCCCAGGAAGACCTTATCGCCTACGACGCCCGGTCCTGCACGGCTGAACCTGTGTTTGAGGCCCCCAAGCAGCTCCTCTTTGGAGTCCATCCCTACGACGTCAGGGCCATCGCTCAGCTTGACCAGCTCCTGGAATCCGGGGCTCCCGACCAGTCCTACCGCCGACGACGGGAACAGACCCTGATCTTCGCCCTGGACCCCATCCGGGTGGCCGAAACTGCCTTCTGGTCGACCATGGGGGCCGGACAGGCCGACTTGGGCTTCGATCTCTACTGGACCAAGATCGGACCGGCTGCCTTCCTGGTCGTGGTCGGCTCGGCCAAGGGCGAGGAACTCCTCAAGGCCTCCGGACCAATACCCCAGGCCAGCGTGGCCGAACGCGACGCGGCCAGACGAACCGCCGAAGCCGTGCGCCTGGTGGCCGATCGCCGAGGGCTGCGTTTCCCCTGGCAGGATATCCCGGCCCTGCTCGAAAAATCATGGAACTCCCGGCTCTGGCGGGAACGCTCGGAAATGTGTCTGGCCTGCGGGTCCTGCAACGTGGTTTGTCCGACCTGCTACTGCTTCGATATCCGGGAGGAGATGGATCTGAACATGAAAACCGGACGCCGATTCCGGACCTGGGACGCGTGCATGCTCCCCTCCTTCGCCCTCATTGCCGGCGGCCATAACTTCCGGGCCAAGGCTTTGGAGCGCTACCGGCACCGATACTATCGAAAGGGCAAGTACATTTACGACCTTGTGGGCGAGCTCGGCTGCGTGGGCTGCGGCCGCTGCGTGAGAGCCTGCACTGCGGGCATCGCCAATCCCATGGAGGTCTACAACGCCCTGTGGGAGGAATTCAAATGAACCGTCGGAACTTTTCTCCCTACGTCCCGCGCCCGGCCACCCTCATCCGCAAGGAACGACTGTCCGCGCTGGTAACCCTGTTCGAGTTCGCCCCGGACAACGGACGCCCCTTGGCCCACAAGCCCGGGCAATTCATCCAGGTCTCGGTCTTCGGTGTGGGCGAAGCTCCCTTTTCCATCAGTTCCTTTCCCAACCCGGACACCCACCACTTCGAGATTGCCGTCCGCAAAATCGGGTCTGTGACCAACGCCCTGCACGTGCTAAACGAAGGCGACAAGGTCGCCATCCGCGGTCCCTACGGCTCCTTCTTTCCCATTCAGGAATTTGTGGGCAAGGACACCATTTTCGTGGCCGGAGGACTCGGATACATCCCCCTGCGCAGCCTGCTCCGCTACCAGCTCAAGCACCGCAACGAGTTCGGCCGGATCATACTCCTGGTCGGCACCCGCAATCCGTCTGAGCGCATCTTCGTCGACAGACTGGCCGAACTTTCGGCCCGGCCCGACGTGGACGTCTATGAGACCGTTGACGTTCCCGATGAACACTGGACCGGTCACGTGGGGCTCGTCACCACCCTGCTGCCCAAGCTGACTTTCGATCCCGACAACACCTACGTGGCCATGGTCGGACCGCCGGTCATGTACAAATTCGTCATCGCCGGCTGCAAGGATTTGGGCATCCACCCCTCCCGAATCTACGTCTCCCTGGAACGAAAGATGAAATGCGGCCTGGGCAAATGCGGCCATTGTCAGATCAACGGCCTGAACGCCTGCATTTCCGGACCGGTATTCCGCTACACCGACATCGAGTCCCTGCAGGAGGCCCTGTAGCCACCGGCTTCGGACGCATCACTTTTTTGGAGGACCCATGGCCAGCAAACCCAGAATCGCCTTCTTCGACTTCGCCGGTTGCGAGGGCGACCAGCTTCAGGTGGCCAACCTGGAGGAACGGCTTCTCGACCTCCTTGAACATGTCGAGGTGGTCAATTTCCGGGAGGTCATGACCGAAAGGAGCGACGACTACGACATCGCCTTTGTCGAGGGCTCCATCACCACCCCGGCCGACATAGACCGAATCAAGGGTATCCGGAAACGGGCCAAGATTCTGGTTGCCTTGGGGGCCTGCGCCACCATCGGTGGGGTGAACTGCATGAAGAATTTCATGGACGAGTCCGTGTACCGGACCCATGTCTACGGCCCCATGGCCCGGGCCTACGAAACCATCCCGGCCCGGCCCGTCTCGGCCGTCGTCCCTGTGGACGCCGAGATTCACGGCTGCCCCATCGACAAGGAGGAATTCCTGCGGGTCACCAAGGAACTTCTCCTGGGCCGGACCCCCTGGCTCCCGGACTACCCGGTGTGCATGGAGTGCAAGGCCGCCGGCAACATCTGCCGCTACGAATTGGGCAGACCCTGCCTCGGTATCATCACCCGGGCCGGCTGCGGCGCGGTCTGCGTCACCGAGGGGGCCCATTGCTGGGGCTGCCGCGGACTGGCCCCCCACGCCAACCTCGACGCCGCCAAGTACGTCATGATCGATCGGGGCGGGTTCTCCCGTCGCCAGGTTCAGGATCTTTTGCGATTCTACAACGGCTACACCAGCGCGCCCCTTTAGGCCGCGCCAAGGCACACGGAGCGGATATGAGCGACCTTGAACAGACCGCCGGGACCCCCGGCCCCAAGAAAATCAACGTCCACCACCTGACTCGGGTCGAAGGCCACGGCAACATCGTGGCCGAGATCGGCACCGACGGCCAGGTCGAGGCCTGCCGATGGGAGGTGCCCGAGGCTCCGCGCTTTTTCGAGGCCATGCTTCTGGGCAAGCATTTTTCAGATGTCCATCAGATCACCTCCCGCATCTGCGGCATCTGCTCCATCGGCCATCAACTGGCCTCTCTCCAGGCCACCGAGGATGCCATGGGGATCCGGCCCTCGATCCAGACCGTGGCACTGCGCAAACTGGCCCTGCACGCCGAAAACCTCCAGAGCCATCTGCTGCACGTGGCCTATCTGGTGTTGCCAGACCTTTTTGGTGTGGGCTCGGTCATTCCTCTGGCTTCCACCCACAAGAATGAACTGAAGACACTCATCTCCCTCCACCGCATGGCCAACGAGTTCAGCCGGGTCGTGTGCGGACGGACGACCCACCCCCAGCGACTCGTGCCCGGCGGGTTCGCCAAGCTGCCCACGGTCAAGGATCTCGAAACTCTGCGCCGGGATCTCAAGGATTCCCTCTCCGGCCTTCAGACCGCCGTTGACGTGCTGGCCTCGGTGGCTGGGGCCATTCCGGCATTCACCCGGCCCACTGAATACGTGGGTCTCGTTTCTCCGGCCGAATACGCCCTGCTTCACGGCCATATCAGCACCAGTCTTGACCAGACCCGACCGGCCGGCCACTACCGGGACGTGACCAACGAATACATGGTCCGCCAGTCCACGGCCAAATGGACCAAGAACAAGATGGGCTCCCTCATGGTCGGGGCCTTGGCCCGCTTCAACCTGAACCACGCCTACCTAACGCCTCGGGCCAAGGCCGCGGCCAAGGCCTTGGGCTTGAGTGCCCCCTGTCACAATCCCTACATGATTTCCGTGGCCCAATTGGTCGAGTGCGTCCACAGCGTGGAAGATTCTCTTGCCCTCGTGGACGGTCTTGTGGCCAGGGGCATCAAGGCCGAGGCCCGCATGGACATCCGGCCCCGGGCCGGCAAGGGCGTGGGCACGGTGGAGGTTCCCCGGGGGCTTCTCATCCACGCCTACGAATACGACGACCAGGGGCGCATCGTGGACGCCGACTGCGTCATCCCCACCAACCAGAACCACGGCAACATCCAGAAGGACATGGACGCCCTCATCCCCGACCTGCGGGATTTGACCGAAGCCGAGATCGAGCTGCGCCTGTCCATGCTTGTGCGGGCCTACGATCCGTGCATCTCCTGTTCGACCCATTTCATCGACATCCGTGGGGGTGGAGGTCGGGGGTCCATGGTTCGTTTTGTTCACCCGAACTGAAGCCGAGCCCTCCAAAAAATCGAACGGCCCGGGCGGTAGTATCGTCCGGGCCGTTTTGATTCTGAATCGACTCTTTGGTCGAAGCCTCTGTTTTTCGGCCGTCAAACCGATTTTTACAACCAGTCAATCGGATTGACAGATTGTAAAAATCTGACAGCGTTCAGTAAAAACTATGGATTGACGAGGCGTATCGGCCCGTAGCGACTAGGCCGGCCAGAAGATGGGCAGAAGCCAGACACAGACAGCCATGGTGACCGCCGTCAGAGGCACGCCGAGCTTCAGGTAGTCCACGAACCTGTAGCCGCCTGGGCTCATGACCAGGAGATGGGCCGGATGGGACAGGGGGCTGGCAAAGCTGGCCGAAGCAGCCAGGGCCACGGTCATCATCAGTAGATGCGGCGAGATGGCCAGGGCCTCGGCCGCGGTCAGGGCCACAGGGGCCATGAGAACCACCAAAGCCGCCGTGGGGATGACCTGGGTGGCGAGGACGGTGACGAAAAAGAGTGCAGCCACCACCCATCTGGGCCCGAAATCACCGACCGTACCGATCAAGGCTTCGGCCCCCAATCCCGCCGCGCCGGTTTTTTCCACAGCCACGCCCAAGGGGAGCATGCAGGCGATAAGGAAGATAACCTTCCACTCGATGGCCCGATAGGCCTCGTCCATGGTCAGGCAACCCAGGAGAATCATCAGGGCCGATCCAGTCAGAGCGGCAATGGCAATGGGCACCAAGCCGAGAATGGCGCTCAAAATCGTGGCGACCATGAGCACTGCCGCCACTGGGGCCTTTTCCAGACGTGGAGCCTGGGCGGCATCCTGATCCAGGACCAGGAAGTCCGGGTTCCGGGCCAAGGCCTCCAGGCTTCGCCTCGGGCCGTAGACCAGCAGGGCGTCCCCAAATTGGAGAGGCATGTCCTGGAGTCCGGTCCTGAAGGCCTGTCCTTTCCTCCAGACGGCCAAAACGCTCAGGCCATATTGTTCCCGAAAAAAAAGTTCGGCCAAAGTCCGGCCAACCAGGGTGGTCCGGGGTGAAAGAAGAACCTCGGTGACCCCGGCCTGCTGCGACTCCAGTTCGGCCATCAGGCCACGGTCGCCCTCTTCGACCTGGAGTTCTTGGAGAGCTTCAAGAACTTCCAGGTCAATGGGTGAACCCTGAACGACCAACAGATCACCGGCCAGAATTTTTTCCTGGGGTGATGGCATACAGAGCATGTCCCGCTCCCGGATGATCCCAACCACGGTCAATCCGAAGGCATTTCCCAGGCGGGATTCGACCAGATCGCGATCGGCCAACACAGACCCCTGCGGTACCCGCACGGACAGAAGACCGGTTTGGCGTTTGAACTTCGGCGATCGGGATTCGCCTTGGTCAAAGTCGGCCTGGACATCTTTGGGTTCGGCGATCATCCCGGCCTGGATCAAAGCGTCCAGGGCCTCGGGTTCGCCCTGGAGGACCAGACGGTCCCCCGGGACAAAACGATGGTGCAGCGGGTCGGCCGGAACAACGCCGTCCGGACCGGAGAGGCCCAGAACCTGAACCCGGAATTTGGGGCGCAGGCCACTTTGTCCCAAGGTCGTGCCGACCAGGGCCGAGCCCTCCACGATCAAGGCCTCGACCACGGCCAACCGCTTGCAGACCATGTCCTCGATTCCTCGAAACGATTCCGTCATCAAGTGCTGCCTGCCGTTGAATCGACGTAAATGCTCAGGCTGGCCGTGAACGATCAGGGTGTCCCCGGATTCCAGCGTCTCCGACGGCCTGGGCGCAAGCATGAGGACTCCCCGGCGTTGCAGGGCCACCACGGTCAGAAACAGGGCCGAGCCCATCCGACTTTCGGCCAGAGTCCGGCCTGCCAGCGAGGACCGGGCCGGAATTCTGATGGTGAAGACGTGGACGTCGAGCTGGTATGACGCTCCCAGTCTGGAAAGCGAGTTATCACCTCCCTCCGCGGAGTGATGGGGCAGGAATCGTCGGCCGATGAGAAGGACGAAGACGATACCGGCAATGACGATGATGCCGGTTATGGGTGTGAACTCGAATAGACCGAAAGGCCGCAGTCCGGCCTCCACCAGAGCCTCGGTGACCAGGATGTTCGGGGGAGTGGAGATGCCCGTGAATGGTCCACCAAGCAGGCAGCCCAGGGCCAAAGGCATGAGGAGGCGCGACGGCGACCGGCCGCTGCGTCTGGCCAGCTCCATGGTCGCCGGAAGAAGGATGGCGGCCACGGTGGTCGTGTTGACCAGGGCTGAAAGAATGCTGGCCGAAACCATCAGGGCGGCCATGAGTCCGGCCTCGCTGCCCTTGGCGAAACGCTGCAGGGGCTGGCCGAGTTTGAGGGCGATGCCCGTGCGGGTCAGTCCGGCCGAAAGGATGAACATGGCCAGGACCGTGATCACGGCCGGGCTGCTGAATCCGGCCAGAGCCTCCTGGGCTGTGACCAGCCCGGTCAGGGCCAGGGCCGAGAGGACCAGAAGTCCGACCAGATCGACCCGAAGCCAGCCACCGACAAAGACGACCAAGGCGGCCAGAATGATGCAAAGAAGGACGATGAGATCCAAAGCCACATACTCCAATCGTTTATTGTCTAGTCGGGTCGATCGGAACGCCAGAATCCAAGGAGCCGATCTCGACCTTCATTGATCTTGGCTCAAGGTGAGCATATCTCCGGCTTGATCAAGAGTAAATTCCCCCTGTCGAGGGCCGGGACCGTTTCCAGCCCCATTTGAATGGACTTTTACCCGAAATGAATCTAGTTTGGCATCATGGAATCGGGATTCCGACCCGATCCTGATTCGTCCATGGCGGGCCTGGTTTTACAGCCGTCCCACAAGCGAGGTTTTTGTCCATGATCTCCACAATCCATTCTTGTTTTTCATCCCTCGTGGCTCTGATCCTCCTGTTCTGTTTGAGCTTTCCCGCGACCGCCGGTTTCCATTCCGCTCAACCGATGACCGTCCTTACCCTTGGCTCGTGGCGGACCGACGACATCCCGGAAATGAACGTGATTCTCGGCCGTTTTCACGAGGCTCACCCGGATATCCGGGTCGTATTCGACCCCACCCCGGCCCCGGACTACGATCAGGTGCTAACTGCCCAGCTCGAAGGCGGCACGGCCCCGGACCTCTTCTATTTACGGTCCTTCACCAAATCCAGACAACTCCATGAAGCCGGGCATCTCGAAAAACTGAACGATCTGCCTGGGCTGGCGTGGGCTTTCGCCACCGAGAGCCTAGCTCCATGGACCGGTGACGACGGCGTGGTCTACGGTGTTCCGTTCATCGCCACGTCCCACGCCGTCTACTACAATGCGGACCTCTTCTCGAAATTCGGGCTGTCCGTGCCCCGCACCTGGGAGGAGCTCCTGGCCGCGGCCGAGACCCTGAAGAAACACGGCATCACCCCTTTTGCCAACGCCTGCGGCGATGCCTGGACCATCAACGAGATCGTCTTCTTCAACATTCTGCCCAACTTCATCGGCGGCCGGGCCGGGAGACTCGAATACCTCGCCGGGCGGCGATGCTTCAACGATGAGAGCATGGTCCGGGCCTTCGAGGCTCTGCACGACCTGTCCAGATTCTTTCCCGACAATCACGATTTTTTGCGTTACAGCGACAGCCTGCAACTCTTTGTCCAGGGCAAGGCCGCCATGTGGATGGGAGGATCCTGGGACATCCCCTATTTTGAACAGGAAAAACCGGCCTTTTCCTGGAGGGTGTTCGCCCCGCCCCCGCCGGCCGGGTATCCTGGCCACATCACCTTTCACCTCGACGCCGGCATCGGCCTGAACTCGGCCTCCACCCGCAAAGAGGCCGCCCGTGTCTTCCTGACCTGGCTGACCAACCCGGCCACGGGCGAATTGCTCGGCAACACCCTTCCGGGGTTTTTCCCCATGCACAGGACCGTTCCGGAACTCGACCATGCCGCGGCCAGGGAATTTCTCTCCCTGAACCAGGGCCGGGGAACGGACGTTCGTTTCGTCTGGGACCGGCTCCGGGATGGCAATCCCGACGCCTATCCGCTGCTCATGGACCTGACAAAGGCCGTCATCCGCGGCGACATGTCTCCCCGCAACGCCGCCGACGCTCTCCAGCAAGGTCTGGCCCTGTGGTACGAACCGGCCCGTGGATGCGGTCGGGAGCCCGGCCCATGAAGTTGGCGGCCAGCCCCGGAAACTCCATCCCTGAAGGGGACCAATGTTGAATCCGGTCCGCTTTGTCACCGCCAAGGTCGGCCGTAAAATTCTCTTCGGCTTCCTGCTCATGGCCATTCTCATGCTTGGCCTTGGGGGCTTGGTTTTAAAACGAGTTTCCGACATTTCCACAAGCGTCGAGGACCTCAGCCGGAATCTTGCCCGGGAACTCAGTCTTCACCGGGAAATCGCCGGACGAACCGGGTTGATGCGTCTGGCGGCCGGGTCCTACATCGACACCCACAGCCAGGACAGTTTGAATAGCTTCAACGAGAACTACGCCATTCTTCTGGAGCTCATCGAGTCCACTCAGGCCCTGGTCAAGGATAGATCGAGTCAAGAGGCCATGACCGAGATCGGCCGTCATGTCGAAGAATACGGCCAGGCCTTCAGGGAAGTGGCCCGCATCGTTCTCGACCGCCAATTGACCGTGCTCATGATTCTGGACGACGCGCGATACCGGGCCGAAAAGCATCTGAGTGCCATTCGCGTTCTTGGCCTGGGCAGCACGGAAACATCGATCCTCCTGGCCCTGGGAAATGTCCAGAAGACCTTTTTGGAGATGCTTCTTCAGGCCAACAAGTATCTCGATGTCGGAGACGAACGCTACGGGGTGCTTTTTGACAAGGCCTATACCCAGACTCTGGAGTTGTTTGCCGGCATGAGCTCGGCCATGGAAAACGATAACGGCCAGGCAGCGGTCTTCAAGGCCGTGGACGCCGTCAGGGACTTCAAGGCCGGATTCGATTCCATCCGCACCGATTTCAGGACCCAGCACCGGCTGAAGCGTGAACGTCTGGACATCCTGAATCAAGCCATCGCCACATCCATTGCCGAGAGTGTGGCCGAAATCGAGGCTCGGTTCACCTTCCACGAAAACCAGGCCAACCAGCTCATTGCCGATTCCAAGCGGGAAATCGTCGCCATCCTGGCGGCCATTCTGACCCTTGGCGCGGTCTTGAGCATCGTCATCGCCCGTCGGATCACCTCCCCGCTGATCCGGGTCATGCGGGCTTCCACCACCCTGGCCGATACGGACCTCCGCCTGTTCTCAGGGCAACTCATGGCCATCTCCCGGGGCGGAACGCCCTCGTCGTTCAAAACCGAAGCCAAACCTCTTGAAATAGACCAGCCTGATGAAGTCGGTGGCGTGGCCCGAGCCTTCAATGCCGTCGTCCATCGCATCAAGGAGGCCGAATCGGCCTTCGAGGCCATGGGTGTTCATTTCCGACGACTGACCGCCGCGGCCGGCTCCGTGGCTCGGGGAGACCTGGAGGTGGAGGTCCGGCCGGCCTCCGAATCGGACGAACTCGGCCGGGCCATCGCCGAGATGATCCTCAGCCTTCGCCGGGCCAGGGACGTGGTCGAACTCCACCAAAACCACCTGTCCGACCTCGTGGCCCAGAAGACCACGGAACTGGACGAAAGCCGGCGCTATCTTTCCACCCTCCTGGGCAATCTCCCGGGCATGGCCTATCGTTGCATATTCGATCAAGACTGGACCATGGAGTTTGCCAGCCAGGGAAGTCTGGCCCTGACCGGATACGCTCCGGATGAATTGGTGGGCAATCGAGTGGTGGCCTACAACGATATCGTCCACCCTGAGGACCGGGACCAGTTGGCCGGGGAGGTCGGCCTGGCCTTGTCCGAGAAGCGACCGTTCGAGGTCCGGTACAGGATCGTGACCAAGTCGGGTCAGGTTCGCTGGGTCTGGGAAAGCGGCCAGGGCGTGAACACGCCGGGCGGCCTGACATCGATGATCGAGGGTTTTATCACCGACATCACCGAGCAAAAGCGACACGAAGAGGATCGGCTGGAAATGGAGCGTCGCCTGCTCCATGCTCAGAAACTGGAAAGCCTGGGAGTCCTGGCCGGAGGCATTGCCCATGACTTCAACAACCTGCTTTCGGCCCTTCTGGGCAGTCTGGAACTGTCCCTCAAGGCCATGGATCAAAACCATCCGTCCCGGCCAGGCATCGAGCGGGCTCAAAAGGCGGCTCGGCTGGCATCCGCACTCTCTTTGCAGATGCTGGCCTACTCGGGTCGGGGACAATTCATGTTCCAGGCCGTAGACGTCAGTCGATGCATCGCGGAAAACCTGCACATCTTTCAGGCGGCCATCTCCAAAACCATCACCCTTCAACTGGACCTGGCCCGGGATCTTCCCCCGATCATGGCCGACCCGGCCCAGCTTCAGCAGGTGGTCATGAACTTGATCACCAACGCGTCCGAGGCCATAGGCGAAGGGGTTGGGGTCATGCGGCTGAACACCGGCCGGATGGAGGCCTCGGCAGATCTTCTTACCAAAAGCCGACTCGAGGAGAAACCCGAACCCGGAGACTATGTCTGGCTGGAGGTCGAGGACAGCGGCTGCGGCATGGACCAGGCCGCCCAAGCCCGAATCTTCGATCCTTTCTTCACCACCAAGTTCACCGGCCGGGGGCTTGGCCTCTCTTCGGTTCTGGGCATCGTCCGCAGCCACCGGGGGGCCATTTTCATCAAGAGCGTTCCGGGACGGGGAACGACCATTCGGATTCTTTTTCCGGTCGGGAGGCCCGAAACGGCCGAAGATCCCATCCCGCCCCAACCGCCGATGGCCGAGCCGGGCCCGGCTTTGTCACCGCTCAGGGAAACGTCGATCTCGCCCACGATCCTGGTCGTGGACGACGAACCCATGATTCTGGAGATGTGCGCCGAGGCCCTGCACGACATGGGCTACCGGGTGCTGCTCGCCTCCGATGGACAGGAAGGGGTGGAGATTCTTGCAGCCGACCCCGAGGCCATTTCCTGCGTGCTCCTCGATTTGACCATGCCCCGCATGGACGGGCCCACAGCCTTCGTCCGAATGCGCGAGATCAGGGCCGACATCAAGGTCGTTCTCTGCTCGGGCTATTCCGAGCAGGAGGCCACCAGCCGCTTTCAGGGTTTGGCCGGATTTATCCAGAAGCCGTACCGGATCGACGAACTGAAAACGGTTCTCGAACGAGTCTTGACCGAGGACCTCACTTCCGCAATCCGGCGATGAACTCGCCCACCGCGGCCGCGCCTTTGTCTTCCAGAACACGGATGGCCTGAGAGCCGACCACGGCGATGTCCACCCTGCCCCTCAAGGCATCCACGTCCTCAGGACTGGATACACCAAAACCCAAAGCCAGGGGCAGCTCCGTGGCCCGACGGCATCGGGCCAGATACCCGTCCAGATCGCGGGAGAACTCGGTCTTCTCGCCGGTCACGCCCTTGCGGGCCACGCAATAGACAAACCCTCGGGCGTGCCGGGCAACGATCTTCATGCGATCATCCGTTGAGGTCGGGGCAAAAATGAAGATGGGGTCCAGGCCATGGGCGGTCATGGCCGTGAGATACTCATCGCCTTCCTCTGGGGGGACGTCAGGGACGATGGCCCCCTTGATTCCGGCCTCCCGGGCCCGTTGGACAAAGGCATCCGTTCCGTATTTGAACAAAATGTTAAAGTAGCTCATGAACAAAAACGGAATGTCATTGTTGGCGGCGGCCTCATGGGCCGCTTCCAGACAGCGGCGCACGGTGACGCCACGCTCCAGGGCCTTCTGGCAGGCCCGGGCAATGACCGGCCCGTCGGCGATGGGCTCGGAAAAGGGAATCTGGAGTTCCATCAAGTCCACCCCGGCCTGGACCATGGTCTCCACCAGGGCCAGAGAGGTCTCGAAGTCGGGGTATCCCAGAACGATATGGGTCATGAGCAGGATGTCTTTTTCCTGCCGGCGGGATCGGATGTAGCTCTCAAGCATGGTAGGCCTCCGCCTTCTTGATGATGAACCGTTCCCAATCGGGGTCGCCGATGGCGTCGGCCACGGTGAAGATGTCCTTGTCGCCCCGGCCGGACTGGTTGATGACGATGACGTCGTCAGAACCGAGCTTGGGAGCCTCCTTGAAAGCCTGGGCAAAG
Source organism: Deltaproteobacteria bacterium (assembly GCA_009929795.1). Taxonomy (NCBI): domain Bacteria; kingdom Pseudomonadati; phylum Myxococcota; class Myxococcia; species Deltaproteobacteria bacterium. Next base: position 71,872 of record RZZR01000001.1, read on the forward strand.
GCATGGGCCGATTCCAGGGCCGGAATGAGGCCTTCCATGCGCATGGTCAGACGCAGAGCCTCGACCACTTCGGCGTCCGTGGCCGACTCGAATCGAGCCCGCCCGGTTTCGTGGAGATGGGCCAGAATGGGTGAGACCCCGACATAGTCGAGGCCTGCGGCCACGCTGTGGGTGTCGCGCATCTGGCCATCGTCGTCCTGGAGAAAATAGGTCTTGTATCCCTGGGCCACGCCCACCGAGCCCTGATCCGAGGCAAGACGGGCCGCGTGCATACCCGTTCCAAGTCCCTTGCCTCCGGCCTCGACCCCGACCAGTTCCACATCGTCGTCCATGAATCCGGAAAAAATACCCATGGCATTGGAGCCTCCGCCCACGCAGGCGTAGACCCTTTTGGGGAGCTTTCCGGCCTGGGCCAGGATCTGTTTGCGGGCCTCCAAGCCGATGATGGACTGGAAATAGGCCACCATTTCCGGATAGGGGTGCGGGCCCGAGGCCGTGCCCAGGACGTAGTGGGTATCGTCCATGTTCCGGGCCCAGTCGCGCAGGGCCTCGTTGATGGCGTCCTTGAGGGTTCTCGAGCCGTCGCGGACCGGCACGACCTCGGCGCCAAGCTGCTGCATCCAGAAGACGTTGGGCCGCTGGCGTTCGACATCCTCCTCGCCCATGTACACCGTGCAGGAAAATCCGAACCGGGCGGCCATGGTGGCCGTGGCCACGCCGTGCTGACCGGCTCCGGTCTCGGCGATGACCCGGGTCTTGCCCATGCGGCGGACCAGCAGACCCTGAGCCATGACATTGTTGGCCTTGTGGGCTCCGGTATGGTTCAGGTCTTCGCGCTTGACGAAGATGCGGGCCCCGCCAAAGTGTCTGCTCAGGTTGTCGGCCGGAGTCAGGGGCGTGGGCCGACAGGAATAGGTAGACATGAGTTCCGTGTACTCTTGCCAGAAGGATGGGTCGGCCTTGGCCTGGGCAAAGGCCTGCCCCAACTGGTCAAATGTGGCCACGAGGATCTCCGGCAGGAAGGCACCGCCGAAACGGCCATGGTATCCGGGCCTATTCATGATGTTGGCACTCCAATGGTTTGGGTGAAAACAAACCGATCGGTCCGGCAGAACAGATCGGCGTACACGGCGTTTCTCGCTCCGGGGAAATGAAGAAATCTTTGGACCTTGAGCATGGGCTTGTGGATCGAAATCTTAAGCAGCAATCCCAACCGCTCGTCCGGATAGTCGATGGAGAAGCGCTGCTCGCCACCTTCAAGACGGAGATGAAAATCCTCCCTGACCACCTGGGCCAGGGAGCGGCCCCTCATGTCCATGCCCGCCATGGACCCGAACAGTCCGGGGTGGAGAAAGAAATTTTCCACCAGAACCGGCTCTCCGCCCACCCGGCTCAGGCGACTCAGAACCATGGCCTGGGTTCCTGCATAAGGGTTAAAGGCCTCGGCCTCCAAAAGTTTGAGCTTAGGACCGGACAAAAGCTCCACCTCAAAATCCACCCCGGCTCCGGAAAACGAGGCCATGGTTCCAGCGAGGGAAAAGAGATCAATATGAGCTGTTGGACTGGCCACGAAGGTTCCGGAGCCCCGACGCCGAACAAGAAGGCCTTCGTGGACCAGAATCTCCAGGGCCTGTCTGGCCGTAGGCCTCCCGATGCCGTAGGTTTCGGCCAAAACATGCTCCGAGGGCAAGCGGTCTCCGGGAACAAGATCGCCTTGCCGAATTTCCCGGCGCAGGATTTCAGCCAGTTGATGATAGAGCGGCATTGGCGAATTTCGATTGAGCATGGTGATTCTCCCGTCGTGGACATCAATATTTTGAAAAATCTGTAAAGTTGTCAAGACAAATTTTTCAAAATTCATGTGTTCACTGGTCGAACCAATAATTATATTGGATCTTGGGACTTGATTGTCATCGAGAAATCCAATAGGTCTTTTTTCAACAAGGAATCATTTTCACTAAGGAGATGTACCCCTCGGTGCATCTCTCGTGCACCTTAACAATGGAGGAAGTCATGACCGAAGAAATGGCCGCCGGCTGCACCAGACCCGTGGCAGAAGTCGGCGAGACACCTGCCGAGCCATCACTCCCAAAAGAAAAGACAAGCGTACACCAAGGAGGAAAAACAATGATCCAGGTCGGTCAAAAGGCTCCTGACTTCACGGCTCCGGCCTATTTTCAGGGCAAATTCACGTCTGTTTCCCTTTCCGCGCACTTGGGCAAATGGGTGGTTCTCTGTTTTTATCCTGGCGATTTTACGTTCGTCTGAGCGACCGAAATTTCGGCGGTCGCCGAAAAGCACGACGAGTTTGCTAAGCTGGGCGTTCAGGTCCTGTCCATGAGTACGGACAGCATGTTCGTCCACAAAATGTGGGTGGACCACGAATTGTCCAAGATGACCACTTCCAAGACAATCCCCTTTCCAATGCTCTCCGATCCAGGAGGCCGGGTCGGCCAAATCTACGGCGTGTATGATCCGGCCGGAGGAGTCGATGTCCGCGGGCGGTTCATCATCGACCCGGACGGCGTGGTCCAGGGCTTCGAGGTCCTGACTCCGCCCGTGGGTCGCAACGTGCTGGAGAGTATCCGCCAGATCCAGGCCTTCCAGGTCGTCCGCGAAAGCAAGGGCTCCAAGGCCACACCTTCGGGCTGGAAACCCGGCAAGCAGGTTCTCGAACCCAGCCCTGCCCTGGTCGGCAACGTCTGGAACGTCTGGAAGGTCGGCCAGGCCTTCGACTAATGCACAGCCTGGTCATCCAGCTAATTGAATCGCAATAAAAAACCTTCCAAAACAAGGCAGCCCCGATTGAGATATAATTCTCGACCGGGGGCTGCCTTGTTTGTAGGTTTGGTATTCAATCC
>RZZR01000002.1 GCA_009929795.1 Deltaproteobacteria bacterium
ACTGAAGGACCTGGAAAAGATTCTGAGATCCTTCGCCTCAAACATGTAACTACTTTCTCACAAATACCCCATGCCCAGAAAAAACCCACGCTCTTCAAAGATCCCTACCCCCGCAGGCAAATCGACCGGCCCAACCCCACAAGCCCCGGCCCTGTATGTGGCCGTGGGGGCCTCGGCCGGAGGCCTGGAGGCCATCGAGGCCTTTTTCTCGGGCATGGCCTCGGAAAGCGGCCTGGCCTTCATCGTCATCCAGCACCTCTCGCCGGACTACAAGAGCCTGATGGTCGAGATCCTGTCCAAGAAAACCCGGATGAAGGTCCAGCGGGCCGAAGACGGCATGGTCGTCCTGCCGGACAACATCTACCTGATTCCACCCAAGAAGAACCTGACCATCTTCCACGGCAAGCTGATCTTGAACGACCAGGAACACGTCAAGGGGGCCATCAATCTGCCCATCGACATCTTCCTCCGCTCTCTGGCCGAGGACCAGGGCGAAAAAGCCGTGGCCGTCATTCTGTCCGGATCGGGCAGCGACGGCATGCGCGGCGTCCGGGCCGTCAAGGAGTTCGGCGGCATGGCCATGGTCCAGAGCGAAGAGTCGGCCAAGTTCGACAGCATGCCCCGGGCGGCCATCTCCACCGGCCTAGTCGACTTTGTCCTCCCTCCCGACGAAATGCCGGACCGTCTCCTGTCCTTTGCCAAGCACCCCTTTGTGGCCAAGGCCGAGCGGTCCGAAACCGCCATCAGCGACGAGGACGCCCTGAGCCGGATCTTTTCCATGCTCCGGGAAAAGTTCAAGGTCGACTTCACCTTTTATAAGCCGAGCACCATCACCCGACGCATCGAACGCCGCATGTCCATCAACCGGATCGACGAGATCAGGGACTACGTGGCCTATCTCCAGAAGTATCCGGCCGAAGCGGCCACCCTGTTCCGGGAATTCCTCATTGGCGTGACCCGGTTCTTTCGGGACCGCGAGGTCTTTGATCTCTTGAAGCAGAAATGGCTGGCCGAAATCCTGGACAGAGCCGAAAATAGGGAAACCCGATTCTGGGTGGCCGGGTGTTCCACCGGCGAGGAAGCCTACACCCTGGCCATCCTGGCCAAGGAGTGCATGCAGGCCTCGGGGAATTTCCGCGACCTCAAGATCTTCGCCACGGACATCGACCGGGACGCCGTCCAGTTCGCCGCCAACGGGGTCTATCCCGACAGCATCGCCGCCGACATTCCCGAGGGCCTGCTGACCAAATACTTCTACAAGCGTCAGGACAGCTACCAGATCGCCCGCAACATCCGGGAGATGGTCGTGTTTGCCCAGCACAACCTGATCAAGGATCCGCCCTTCACCAACATCGACCTCATCTCCTGCCGCAACCTGCTCATCTACCTCCAGCCGCTCCTGCAGCGCAAGGTTTTCGAATTCTTCAATTTCTCCCTGAACCTGCGGGGCCTTTTGATTCTGGGCACCAGCGAAACCACCGGTGAGATGAGCGACTATTTCGAGAGCCTGGATCACAAATGCAAGATCTTCCGGACCAAGGGGCTGGTCAAGCATGTCAAGGACGGGATCATGCTTCCCCACGCCCCGGAAGTCCGGTACCGCGACCTTGGCGGCCGTTTCACCGGGCTGCGCAGGGAGCAACAGGGCGCAGGCGATCGGGTTCTGGAGCGTTTTGTCGACGTCCTGACCGAGGACTACGTCGATCTGGCCGTGATCGTGAACGAGCAGATGGAGATCGTCCACATCATCGGCGACACCGAGGGCTTCTTCAAGGTCCCCTCGGGCAAGCTCTCCATGGACATTTCCAAGATGGCGGCCAAGGACCTGGCCATACCCCTGTCCACGGGTATCCAAAAGGTCTTCCGCAAGCAGGAGCCACTGCATTTCACCAACGTCCGCATCCGTCATCAGGACGGCCACAGAATGATCGACCTGCGGATCAAGCCCCTGCCCCAAAAAAAAGGCCAGGAGGCCTTGGCGGCCGTCTTCCTCGAGGAAGTCAGGAAGATGAAACCGTCGGATCCCGCCCAGGCCGTGCAGACCTACGACCTGTCCCGCGAGGCCGAGCAGCGGATCAAGGACCTGGAGCAGGAGCTGCAATTCACCCGGGAAAACCTCCAGGCCACGGTGGAGGAATTGGAAACGGCCAACGAGGAGCTCCAGGCCACCAACGAGGAACTCCTGGCCAGCAACGAGGAATTGCAGTCCACCAACGAGGAACTCCAGTCCACCAACGAGGAACTCTATTCGGTCAACTCCGAGTACCAGTCCAAGATCATGGAGTTGAGCGAACTCCACAACGACGTGGACAACCTGCTCCGGGCCAGCCTCATCGGCCAGTTGCTCCTGGACGAGAACCTGGAGATACGTCGCTTTTCGCCCCAGCTCGTGGAGATCTTCAAGCTCCTGGACAGCGACGTCGGCCGGCCCCTGACCCACATTTCCCATCACCTGGCCAATGTCGACCCGATCAAGATCATCGAGGAGGTCCAGAAAACCGGACGCATGTCCGAACACGAGGTCCGGACCATGGACGGCCGATGGCACCTCATGCGCGTCGTCCCCTATGCCGTGGGCCCCAAGATATTTTCCGGGGCCATGGTTTCCTTTGTGGACATCACCAGGATCAAGCAGGCCGAGGAAGACCTGCGGGCCAGCGAGGAAAAGCACCGCGGCCTGTTCGAGACCCTGCCCCTTGGCGTGGTCTACCATCTGGCCGACGGCACGATCTTTTCGGCCAACCCGGCGGCCGAACGGATTCTGGGCCTGACCCAGGACCAGTTGAAGGGCAAGACCTCCATGGACCCGCGCTGGAAAATGATCGACGAAAAGGGGGCCAACGTTCCCGGAACCGAACACCCGTCGTCCATTGCCCTGCGGACCGGACGGATCGTCGGCCCGGTCATCCGGGCCGTGTTCCATCCCGACAGAAACGACTACATCTGGCTGTCCATCACGGCCACGCCCCTTTTCAGGCCCGGGGAGAAAATCCCCTATCAGGCCTACGCCATATTCGATGACATCACCGAAAAACGGCGCGTCGCCCAGGACTACCAGACCCTGTTCAAGGAAATGCTGAACGGGTTCGCCGTCCACGCCGTCATCTGCGACAACATTGGAAAACCCGTCGATTACCGTTTTCTGGCCGTGAACCCGGCCTTTGAACGAATGACCGGTTTGCGGGCCGAAGACATCGTCGGCCGGACGGTTCTCCAGGTTTTGCCCAATACCGAGCCCTATTGGATCGAGGCCTTTGGCCAAGTGGCCCTGACCGGCGAGGCCAAGACCTTTGACAACTACGCCCGGGAACAGAACAAGCATTTCCGGGTCACGGCCTTCAGGCCGGCTCCGGACCAGTTCGCCTGCATCTTCGCCGACATCACCGAACAGAAGATGGCCGAGGAGGAAGTCAAGGCCGCCCATGACCGGCTCCTGACCGTTTTGGACAGCATCAACGCCCTCATCTACGTGGCCGACATGGAGACCCATGAAATCCTGTTCATGAACAAATACGGCCAGAACGACTATGGAGACGGTACCGGGCAGAAATGCTGGAAGGTGCTCCAGAACGGTTCCGGCCCATGCGATTTCTGCACCAACGACAAGCTGGTGGATGCCGAAGGCAAACCCACCGGCGAGTACAGCTGGGAATTCCACAATCCCGTAACGGATCGGTGGTACGCATGTTTCGATCGGGCCATACAATGGGTCGACGGACGGCTGGTGCGGCTGGAAAGCGCCTTTGATATCACCGACCGCAAGCGTTCCAAACGCGACGGCCGGGGTTCCGACCAGGAGGGTGACCATGAGCGATGATTCCAGGGAAGAAAAAAACTCCCTGCGGGAGCGGGCCGAGGCCCGTCTGTTTCAGTCTCCGCCGATGACCGAGAACCTTTCCGGAGCCGAACTCAAGGCCCTGATCCACGACTATCAGGTTCATCAGATCGAGCTGGAAATCCAAAACGAGGAGCTTCGGGAAACCCAGAAGCAGCTTGAGGAAGCCCGGGACCGCTTCGCCAGGCTCTTCAACGACGCCCCGGTGGGCTATCTGACGGTCGACGAGCACGGCATCATCGTCCAGACCAACGAAACCTTCGCCACCATGGTCGGCAAGGAGGCCCATCTCCTCCCCACCAAGGCCCTGGCCGATTTCATCCTCGCCGCCGACCGATCCGTCTTTCACGGCCGGTTCAGGGCCTTTTTCAAAACCCCCAGGGGAAAGGAACTCGACTTTCGGCTGAAGTGCGCCAAAGGAACCCGGAACGTCCGGTGCGTCGGCCGGATCGAGGATGAATCCTTCAAGCCGTCCTCCCGTTCCGAATCCAGGATCCTGCTCGTGGTCTCGGACATCACCGCCCAGATCCGGGCCGAAACGGCCCTCCGGGAGCGGGAACGTTTCCTGAGCGCCATCCTTGAAACGACCCAGGATGGTTTCTGGATCATCGACGGACAGGGGCGGATCACCGAGGCCAATGCCGCCTATTGCCGCATGTCGGGATACAGCAAAGAGGAGCTGACCCGTCTGGGGGTCTCCGACCTGGAGGCCGTGGAGCGGTTCGAAGAGACCAAGGCCCGCATCGGGCGTATTGTCCAAAACAGATCTGAACGCTTCGAGACCAGACATCGCCGCAAGGACGGAAGTCTGTTCGACGTCGAGGTTTCGGTCTCCCACCTGGACATCGACGGCGGTCGCTTCGTCTGCTTCTGCCGGGACATCAGCGCGCGAAAACGAGACGAAGATAGAATGGCCAAGATCGTCAAGGAACTCGAACAAGCCATTGTCGAAAAGGACGCCTTCTTCTCCATCATCGCCCACGACCTGAAGTCCCCCATGTCAGGATTCCTGTCCCTGACCCGGTCCTTTGCCGACGACGTCATGGGCTGGTCCGCAGCCGAATTGAAAACGATCTCCCAGGCCCTGCTCAAGGGGGCCGAAGGAGTGACGGAACTCCTGGACAATCTTCTCCAATGGGCCATGTTGCGACGAGGAATGATCGAGTATGAGCCGCGATCCTGCGATTTTCGGTCCATGGTCGCCAGGGCCATGGACGCAGTTCGTCCCATGGCCGCCCTGAAATCCATTTCCTTGGAGAATCGGGTTCCCGACCATGTCCAGGCCCTGATCGACCAACCCATGATGGACACGATCCTCAGAAACCTCCTGGGCAATGCCCTGAAATTCACCCACCGAGAAGGAACGGTCTCGGTCATGGCCGAACGCCGGGGGTCCATGATTCACGCGGCTGTCCAGGACAACGGGGTCGGCCTGGACACGAAGGAGCTCTCACGACTCTTTTCCCTCAACCAAAAGACCTCCCGGCCCGGAACCGAAGGGGAAAAAAGCAGCGGCCTGGGTCTCATCCTCTGCCGGGACTTCATCGCCAGGCACGGCGGCCGGATCTGGGCCGAAAGCGACCCCGGCCGGGGGGCGACCTTCCATTTTACGGTGCCGGCCGGGGAATGAAATGAAAACGGCCCGTCCGCATTATCTGCGGACGGGCCGTTTTCATTCGTCCGTTCCCGATGCTATTTGCCGGTCTTGGGGCCGGATCCGATTTTGGCCTCCTCGGGCTTGGCCTTAGGCACGACGCTCTTGGGGGCCTTGGACACGTCCTCGGGCTTGGGCCCGGCCGCCTTTTCACCGCCGATGGGGCACGGGGCCGCAGGCTTTTCCTCGACCGGTTCGGAGGGCTTGTCCGAAATGCTCAGCCCCTCGCCCTCATCCGCCGCGGAAGTCATCCAGCCCAACTCCATCTCGAACTTGGCCTTGCCTTCCTTGACCTTGGCCTCCACTTCCACGTCCACGACCTGGCCGGGAAGAAGCTCCACCGAGGTCTCGCCCTGCTCGACCACGATCCGGCCGGCCTTGAAGGCCTTGACCAGACTTTCCAGGTATTCGACGGCCGCAGCCGTTTCCATGGTCTGCTTGAACACGACTTTCTTCTTTTCCATTGATCCACTCCTTGTTGATTTCGGTTTCAGGTCAGCGAAAGCAGGGCCTCGGTCAAGAGACCCGGATCGATGAACGGCGAGGACTCTGGACTGACCAGGGACGCGTCGATGGCCATCACCCCGTGCTGATGAAGCCGCAGGCGCTCGACCTTGCCCTGATACCGTCCGGCCCTGGTATCCAGCAGGACATACTTGAGGACCGCGTCGTTGGACAGGCCCTCGTCATCCTGCTTGAGATAGCGCAACAATTCCCGGACCTGGTCTTCAACGCTCATGCCCGGACATTCAGGATCAGGGACCGTGCCGGGAACAAAGACCTTGGGGCAGGGATTGGCCCCCACGGCCCGGCCAACGCCTCGGGGCAGGATCGGGGCCACCAGGCTGGAATAGAAGCTGCCCATAGGATAGCAGATCAGATCGGCGCCGTCGATCAAAGCCCGGATCTTGTCCCGGATCTCGACCTCGGCTCGGTTCCCGGCCTTGTCGGCCAGATAGATATCCCGGACCGGGCTGGAAATGGGCCCGGCCTCCTTGCCGGTCAAAAGATGCTGGCCCACGATTCTCTCCCCGTTCTCCAGTTCAGCCACCAGGTCGAGGTCAGAGTTGACCACGGCCCGGACCGTGCCCCGAACCTGGACCAGCATGGAGAAAAGGTAGATGACCGGGTCCAAATGCCCGCCGTTCTCCAGGTATCCAGCGGCCAGAATCAGGTTGCCGATGCTGGCCCCCTGGAGCCGGAAGCCCCGGGGCATGCGCTGGAGAAAGGTCTCCAGACTGCGGCGGATGATCTTGCGCATGGGGTCCACGATCTCGGCCACCAAGGAATGTTCCCCGGCGGCCATGGCCCGGAGTTCGTCCACAAGAATTTCATAGTGCCCATCCTTGGGAAAACGGTGGGCAAAAAGCCGAAAGATGGCCGGGTTGCCCAGGAGACTTTGGTCGGCCAGGGCCATGAGCCGGTTGCGGATGTCGCCGATGGCCGGCATGGCAAAGGCCCGCCGCAACTCGGCCGAACTGCCCCCCGAGTCGAACGGCGTGATCAGGTGGATGGAATTGTGAGTGTAGGCCACCAGCCGCCGGCTGGTCTCCCGCAAGGCCGTGCCTCCGCTGAAGAAGAGGATGGCCGGTCCCAGATCCGGGCTGCGCCGGTATCGCTCCAGGCGGACCCGGTCCGGAATGCGGACCCGGCGATCGATGGACAGGCTGGTCATGCAGCCACTCCGGGTCGGCCATGGCGAAGGAAGTTCAGACAGGTGTCCGCGGCCAGGATGAAATCCACTCCACCGGAGAATTCCAGGACCAAGGACCCGGCCAAGGCCCGGACATAGACCTCGGGACCCGGTTCCCGGTTTATTCCCGGACGGGGCAGAAAAAAGAGGCCAGGTGATTTCATGAAGGCCGGCAAAAGATCTCGTCTGGCATCGAGGTCAACGACCTCGACCCGGCATTTCCCCTGACCCCGCTTCCAGTTGAGGATGGCCAGCCCGTCCATGGGCGCCTCCAGACAGAACCGGCCCGGGCCGAAGCACTGGTCGAGAAAGGCGTCGTGTTTGGCCTCCAGGCTCCACAACTCGTCCGGAACCATGGCCTCGTAAATGCCCCGCTCGGTCTCGGTCAGCATTCCGGCCAGGTCGGGGTTGCCCATGATCGTTCCCGGGTTGATCCGGGGAAGCTTGGCCACCCCGTGCATGGTCATCGGCTCTCCGGCCTGGACCACGAGCCGATCGTTGCTGACAAAGGAAGTTCCCCGGCTCATGAGGTGGAGGGCCAGGGTCGACTTGCCGGCCCCGGAGAAACCCGCCAGAGCCAGGCCACGGCCATGGGCGGCCACTCCGGCCGCATGGCCCAGGATTCCGCCCTGGTTGAGCATCCAGTCGATGTGCCGGTTGTTGATGAAGTTGACCACTTGGTTGGGGTTGTCCAGACATGGCCCCACTGCGGCGTGCAGATCGCCGCCAAAAGCGAAGACCATGCCGGTCAGGCGCTTGCGGACGATACGGCCGTCGGGCAGATCGACGAACTCTTCCTTGATCTTGGTCTTGCCCGGGTCCGGCGGTCTGGTCTCGAAGGCCAGATCCGTCAAAGGCGGCTCGCCCTGGTGGGCCGTGACGACCATGACCGGTTCGAAATCGGGCTTCAAGGACACGAAGGGCCCGAAATACTCCTTCAATTCCCGAATCAGGCCGTCGTGGTTGGACAGAAGTTGAATCCGAAATCGGCCAAAGGCCAAGTTCAGAGCGAATCCAGCCGGATAGGCTCGATGCAACTCGTTGACCAGGGATGATACGGTCGGTCCGGTCATGCCCCCAGCCTCCCCAATACATGTTTGGCATAAAGCTCGGCCGCGTCCAGGCCGCGAGCCTCGAGTATGCCCCGGAAGCCCCCAAAGGCCGAGACCTCGAAAACCATGGGGCCCCGTGATGTCTCGACCACGTCGACGCAGGTGAATTCAAGACCGAACAGGGCCTGGGCCCGCTCGGCCACCTCGATACTCTCGGGCAGGGGGTCGCAGGCCTCGTACTTGCCGCCAGAAACCGTGGTCGTGTTCCAGGCCGACCCGTCCGTGGAGCACCGGGCGTAGGTGGTCACATATTTTCCGCCCAGAAAGACAATGCCCAGATCCCGGCCGTTCAGGTCGATCATCTGCTGGATGTACATGATGGCGTTGTCCCGATGGTAGTCCCGGATCTTCTCGGCGCATTGGCCATTGTCGGCGATAACGCACATACCTCGGCCCTTGGAGGTGTACAGGGGTTTGAACACGGCCTGATTGTACATTCCGACGGCCTCGATGGCCTCGTCCACGCTCTCGGTTATGGTCGTCGGAGGCATGGGGATTCCGGCCATACGCATGGTCACCGTGCAGGTCAGGCGGTTCAGGACCCGGATAATGGCCTCGGGCGAGGAAAAGACCCTGGTCCCCCTGGATTCGAGATAACGGAGGATTTCCAGACGATCCAGAAGCAGGGGCGAGTACCTGGCCCCGATCTTCTTGATCATCAGACCGTCCATGGTTGCCAGGTCCACACCCCGGTACCAGACCTGGCCCGAGTCGAGATCGGCCCGGACCTCTTCCATGTCCACCAGCAGCCTCTGCCCGGTCAACCGGCCCACGGTGTCGGCCAGCAGTTCCGAAGACCATCCGCCGATGGTCCCCACCACGGCCATGCGTGGCCCGGTCGTATTCATATCGGTCATGCTCCTTTGTCCTTGTGTTGTCGGGCCCGTTCAAGCCCGAAGGACCCGGTCAGGAAAGACATACTCGTGGACGCCTGATCCATCAAGGGCGGCCAGATTCTCGAACAGGTAATGGGCCCGGTTGAACATGTCCCGGGCAAAGGATCCGTCCAGCTCGAACCGGGTCGAGGTGCACAGGGACCGGGCAACGGCCAGGGCCAGGCGGACCTCGAAGGTCGAATCCTTCTGCTCGGCGGCAAAGGCCCGGGCGAAGTGCAGAAACGAGTCCATGACCGTTTCCAGGCGTTCGCGCAGACCGGCCTCGAAGACAGGCATTCTGAAATTGGAAACCAGAAAAACCGAAACGTCCTGGACATAGTCGAACATCCGGGACCGATACACATCGATGTACCGGACCCGCTGCTCGCCATGGTCGTAAACGATGTTGTTGCAGTTCATGTCCCCGTGGATGAAGATCGAGAATGGCGCCGTCAACTCCGATTCCAATTTTCGACATGACGAAATCAGGAAAACCGTGGAAGGAATGGTCGTGCCGTTCAGCACGCTCTCCTCCCGCATGATCCGGGGGTGGACCTGAAGCACGGCCTCCAGTCGATCCCGAAGCTGGGAGATGAAATTCACCCGCACCGGCCCTGGGACCAGGGTCGACTGCCAGATGGAGGCCAGGGTCTCCTGCAAAATGAAACAGGCGTTCTCCAGGATCTCGGACTCTGAGGACAGAATGACCTCGTCCATGGTGCACCCGGGCAAAAATTCGACCAACATGGAGGCGCTGCCCTCGACGCTGTCCTCGGAATAGCTGAAAACCTTGGGTACCAGGCCCGGGAACAGGGCATCCCATCGCTCCAGGTTTTCCTTCTCGCCATGTATCTTGGCCTGTGTCCCTTCCTTGAAGATGCTGCCCGTGGCTGTTTCCAGGCCGTGGTCGTCCTTTTTCTCCACCCGCCCGATCCGGCACCCGGACCGCGTCCCCCAGATGGCCTGAAAGTCCACCTCGTCCAGATGGCCGGCAAATCCGCTCTTGCTCAGATTCCGCTGCAGGGCCTGGAATTGGTGGATCTTGATCTTCTCTCCGATGACCGCGAAGAGAATGGCTTCCCCGATGTTCAGCAGGGAATCCCCGATCCGCTCTAGATACCGGAAGATGAACAGCACCGTGACCAGATCCTGCACGTCCCGGGTCGTGCTTTGAAGGCGGTCCATGATGTGGCCGAAGGTCAGCTTGTACATTTTGTCAAGGCTGTTCTCGGCCCGGCAGATCTCCAGGGCCAGGGTCACGTCGTGCTCCTCCATGGCCGGGAGGACATGGTTCAGGCCTTCTTCGATGACCAGGAGATGGCTCTCGTAGTCGAATTCGTGGAGAAAGGTGAAATGCCGGAAATACTGGACCTGGCGGACGATGTTCACGCAGAAGTCGGCGATCCGTTCCAGGTTGACGGCCACGATGTGCATGGACCGGACCTTGTTGATCTCGCCCTTCTGAAGCTTCCGCCCGCCCAGGAGTTCCGAGAAGCACTTGTTCTCGATGATGTTCTTCAAATTGTCGATGTAGTCGTCCCGGGCCACGATCTTGTCGTACAGGGCCGAGTTGGGCTCGTTCAGGAAGTCGAACGTGGCCAGGACCTGTCCCCGGACGTCCAGGATCAGAAACCTGAAGTTCTCCATCAAGCCTTCAAAGGTGATCATCGCCGGTCTCCGGAATTCCTTGTGGACTCTGTCAACTGCTGATGACCATGTCTTCGGAAGGCGCGACCGAAGTTATGGCCATTTCCTTCCATTCGACCTTCAGATTGATCTTGCACGACTCGTTTTTCTTCTTGGCCTTGACCGAGAACCGGAGCATGCCTCCGGGCCGCATGACCATTTCCTCGCCGTCGGTGCTGAGCACGATCTTGCCCTTGGCGAACCCTTCCTCCAATGACTGGAGATATCGTTGGATCGACGTGTTGTCCTGCATGGACTCGAAGGAAAACTTGCCCTCGTCGCTCATGGTCTTTCTCCTGTTAGCCTAGCCGTCCAGGCGGTTTCGATACTGTTCGATGACCAAAGATCGGTCCAATCCACAGAGGACCAGCCGTTTTCTGATGCCCGGGTCGTCCCAGGCCGGCTGATACCCGACTTCACGGGAGGCCTTTTCCCCATCCTGCATCTCCGGGTCCTTGATCTTTTCGCCCAAATGGGTGTCATCGCCCATGAACACGAGCAGACGGCGATCATGTGGGGCGCAGGCGTTCTTGCGCTCAACGGCGGTGATCAGGAACTCGGTGTAGCGCTGCGACTGGGGGTTCCAGACCTCGTAGCCGTCAACGTCGTAATCGGCCAGAAGGATGGGCCAGAATTGTTCCGGGTGGGGAACCACGATCCCGGCCCCCAGGGCCCGGGCCTCCTCGATGATCTCCGAGGTCCGGTAGAAGTAGTGGAGGGGAAACTCGGCCTTGACCAGGACCTTGACGGTCTTGAGATAGACTTGGACCCGGTCGATGAAAGTGTCGCCGTAGTCTTCGCGCAAGGCGTTGAACCAGTTCCGCAGCAGCTTGTTCTTGATGGCGTTGGCCGGAACCTTGTCCAGACTGGCTTCCAGCAGGTCGCGAACCTTTGTCACGCCGGTGCGGACGAAGTCCACCAGAACGCGGTCGGCCCCGGTTTCCCGGGCCGCGGCCCGTATCCTGTCCTCGTTGGGCCCGACAATGGTCTCCATGAAATCGAACAATTGGGAGGATCGGTACTTGTGGGTGTGGGCCAGCATGGACCGAAGAACATGGGCACCCTCGAGGCGGTCGGCCCGAAAATGGAGAAGCAACTGGACCTTCTGGTTGAACCCTCGGGAATAGCAGTCCACCTCCACCCCGGCATACGGCCCAAGGGTCATGAGCTCATTGTGCTGGGTGGGAATGACCAGTTCGGACTCCCGGTTGGGAAACATGTCGTGGACCCTGTCCATGGCTACGTCCAGGGGGATGAACTCCGGATGCCAATGCACGGCCAGAACCGATTTCTGCCGGGCGTGGACCCGATCCGGCCGGCGAAGGACATCCAGTTGCTCTGGGGTCAACTCCTCGGACACGACCCGCACGAACCTGGCCCGATCCTCGTCCGTCACCTCCGAAGTTTCCCGGGCCGGGTCCATGAAAGCCCCGTTTCTGGGCACGGCCGCAATGTCCGGCCTCCGCCCGACCCTACTTGTGCTGGTCATGGCACTGTTCCTTGCAGGCCTCCAGCGCCTCCGCGGCCTGGCGCGACCGTTCCAGATCGCCGGTCTCGAGTGAGACCCGCAACTCGTCGCAAAGAGCCGTGAACTGCTCGTAGTGTTCGTCGCCATAGCCCTCGTAGGCCACCATCAGTTCACAGTCGTGCAGAAATACCGAAACGATTTCCGAGGAGGGCAAGGTACCGGAATCCAGGGAGGCGATGATCTCCCGAAAATAGACCTTCATCCGTTTTTTGAGTTTTTTGTACGAAGGGGGTTGATTCTCTTCATCGTGCTCTCGGGCCTTGATCTTGACCCGGACCGTGAGACTTGGCCCATCCTGACGAAGGCTGACCTTGATCTTGCTGAAGGCCTGGATTTCGATCCCGTGTTCTTGCAGAATCCCCCCGCCCCTTTCCACGGAATCGGCCAAAGACCGGAAGAAGAGTCCGGCTTCGTCCCGCTGGATGATGGTTTCAAATTTCTGTGATGACATGCCTTCTCCCGATGATCGAATGTTGTGTCCCAGGACAACGCGGGTCCGGCCCGCAAAATATCGAACGTTCAATTGGAAGTATTAGTCCAAGGCATGTTACAATTTCATGACATCGCCCCCCCTTCTTGGTGACAGACGTGATTTTGTCGACAACCAGGCCGAAAACTCAATATACTCAGCACCAAAAGAATTCCTCACTCATGCCGTGAAATTCTTCGCTGGTCGTCGGACGATCTTGACCGAATTAAATCCGTTTCCAAAATTTGACGTCATCGTCATCCAAGAGAAACCAAAACCATCCAGTATTCGAGTATGGTGATTCAAAGGAATCAATTCACGGCCAAGCAAAGGCATTCTCGCATCCAGCGTGAAAACTTGATGGTCAAAAAACTCGAACTGGAGGAAAATAGATGCAGAAGGAAATGAGCACCCTGGCGACCATACCGGGGGTCCATGGTGTCATGGCCAGGAGCAGGGACGGAAAAATCGTGGATTTCGGCCTGAAGGACTATCTCGGACACGATGGCCTCAGATCGCTGCGGAGACTCATAGCCAAATTGCCAGATCGTCCGAAATCAAGACATCGCCTGCGGTTCGCCCCGATCCCGTGGTCCGGGGTCAACGGCTTGATCGCCCTGTTCAACGACGGGGAACTTTTGGTGCTCACCTCCCCGGAAGCGGATCAAAAGGCCATCGCCAAGTCCATTGAAGCCCATGAAGCCATCTTGTCGATGTTCTTCGTTCCAAAGGACGATGATACGCTTGAGATACAGTCATCCAAATTTGATCCGACCCCAAAAAACCGCCGGCTACCACGGGCATTGCTGGCCATGTTCTTGGGAATGATCGTCGTCGGAGGCGCTTGGATGATGAACCTTCCCACGATGCTCTTGTCGAACACCGTCGGGAGCGGAACGGCCCAGGCCTTGCCCGAATCCGAGGGACAGGGTCCCACGCCCTCGGGACCGCCGCGAACCATATTGCGAATTCAAGGCTCAAACACCATCGGAGCCAAACTTGCTCCAGAACTTTCCAATGCCTATCTGGACGCCATTGGTGCCAGGGACATTCGGGTAGAACCCGGCAAGAAACCCGAAGAATGTGCCGTTCTCGCCAGCCATGCCAACGGTGAACAGATCCGGATCGATATCGAAGCCCACGGATCATCGACGGCCTTCAAAGGCCTCGGCCAAGCAAGCTGCGATATCGGCATGGCCTCGCGACCGATAAAAAATAAGGAAATGGAAATACTGAACAGGGATGGCCTGATGAACGACTCGGGCTTCGAGCATGTTTTGGGTCTGGACGGTATTGCCGTCATCGTCCATCCGGCAAATGAAATAGAGGCGTTGACCATTGATCAAATCGCCGCCATTTTTTCCGATGAAGTGCATGACTGGAGCCAAATTCCCGAAAGCGGCATCCAGGGCCAGGTTGTCATCGCCGCCAGGGACGAAAAATCCGGCACATGGGAACTGTTCAAGGAAAAGGTGCTCCAAGACAAGACGCTCTCCCCTCTGGCCGAACGAATAGAGGATAGCCGGGCCCTATCCGGAATGGTTTCCAGAAACATGCGGGCCATCGGTTTCATCGGCCTGCCCTATATCCTCTCCTCCAAGGCGGTGGCCGTGGCCGAAGGGTCGAACAAGCCCGTGTTCCCGACACCATTCACCGTGGCCACCGAAGACTACCCCCTAGCCCGAAGACTTTTTCTCTACACCCTTGACGATCCTTCGAGTGAGCATGCCCGACCCTTCCTCGAGTTTGCCCTGAGCAAAAATGGACAGCACCATGTCGAGCAGACCGGATTCGTTCCCCTGACCATAAGCGAACACGTCATTTCTCCTCCGGACGAGTCGCCCGAAGCGTTCTTCAAGCTGGCACGGTCCTCCTCGCGTCTCTCGATGGCCTTTCGCTTCAAGCCGGGATCTGATCGTTTGGACAGCAGGGGCCAAAAAGATGTCGAACGCCTCGTGGAATTTCTGAACACTCATCAAAACCGTGGCCGATCATTGACTCTTGTCGGTTTTGCCGACTCCATCGGCGCCGACGAAGTCAACGACAGCCTCTCGTTGAGCCGAGCGCAGTCCGTAGCCCAAACCTTGATTTCTCGCGGGCTTCCCATTCACTCCGTTCTTGGGTTGGGCAGCAGGCTCCCGGTTGCCGACAACGCCACCCAAAACGGCAGGGAAAAGAACAGACGGGTCGAGGTCTGGGTCGATCATCGGCCTCAGGCCCTGCTCGATCCCAAACTGGAATCGGCGCATGAAAAGGTGCTCCATGACAAAAACAAAAATGTGTCGGCATGATCCGAAACCGTGATCCGCAGCCCTTGTTCTATTGCCGGGTCATGAGCCATCTCCCATATGTCGGCCAAACAAAAAGGCCGCCCCAAAGGGCGGCCTTTTGCATTCATCAGATCAGCTCACTCTACTTGTCCAGCCATTTTTTGACCAGGTCAGGATTCTCCTTCATGAACCGCTTGGCATTGGCGGCAGGATCGGCGTCCTTTTCCTGATTCCAGGCCATGAGCATCTGCAACTGGTTGGGGTTGTCGTAGGAAAAACGATCGAGGATGGCGTAGACTTCGGGCATGTCTTTCTTCAGCCCCTTGCGGACAATGGTGTCGATATGCTCCTCCTCGCCCAGGACACCCTTGGGGTCTTCCAGATACTTGAGTTCCCAACGGCCGAACATCCAGTGAGGGGACCAAGCCGTGACCACGACCCACTTCTTGTTCTTGATGGCGTCGGACAGGGCCGCGGTCATGGTCGCCCCGCTGCCTTCCATGAGTTCCAGCTTGTCAAGTTTGTATTCCTTGATGGCTTTTTCCGACAGGCCCATGAGTCCGGCCCCGGGGTCGATGCCAATGATCTTGCCGTCGAACTTGTCGGCGTTGGCGTTGAGTTCCTCGATGGAGGAAATGGTCACATAGGTGGGAACTGCCCAGCCCAGACGGGCCCCGCCGGTAATGGGTCCCAGGTTCTCTACCTTGTCCTGGACCTTGTCGAAATAGGTGGCATGTGTCACCGGCAGCCAAGCCGTGACCATGGCGTCAACGTCCCCGGTGCCGACGGCCTGCCACATGGCCGCTCCGGCCACGGGAAAAAGTTCCACCTCATATCCCTGCTCTTCGAGCACGGCCTTAGCCAGATTGGTGCTGGCCGTGGCGCAGTCCCACTCCACGTAGGCCAGTCGGACCTTGCCCTTGCCGGCCAGGACCGGAGTGGCGATCATTGCCGTCAAGGCAAGACAACCAACTAAAAGTATAGCGATTCTTTTCATGTCAACTCTCCTTGTTCAGGTTTCAAATAGAACGACGGGTGCCGAATTTCTGCAACACCCTGTCCAGAACGATGGCCACGATGACGATGCCGATGCCGGCCTCGAACCCATTGCCCATCTGCAGCCGCTGGATTGCCTTCCAGACTTCGCCGCCAAGACCCTTGGCCCCGATCATGGCCGCGATGACCACCATGGACAGGGCGAGCATGACCGTCTGGTTCACTCCGGCCATGATCGTCGGCGTAGCCATGGGCAATTGAAGCTTGAAGAGCTTCTGCCATCGGTTGGACCCGAAGGCATCGGCGCATTCGACCAATTCGCGTGGAACCTGGCGGATGCCGAGGCAGGTTAGACGAATGGACGGAGGCATGGCAAAAATCACCGTGGAAAAAATGGCCGCCACCTTTCCCAGACCGAAGAAAGGAATAGCCGGAATGAGGTAAACAAAGGCCGGCATGGTCTGCATGACGTCCAGTATGGGCATGATGATCCGGTAGGCCACGGTGCTCAGAGCCGCCAGGATGCCCAGGGGAATGGCCATGCTGATGGCCACCAGGGTGGCGATGATGACCAGGGAAATGGTGCTGACCGTGGCCGGCCAAAGATTCATGTTCCAGATGAGCAGAAAACCGACCAGGGTGAACAGGGCCACGCCCCGCTTGCGGGTCAGGGCCAGGGCCAGTCCGGCCAGGATGAGAATGAGCACCCAGGGAGGCAAGAACATGAGGCCGGATTCGAGCCAGTTCAGGGCCCGTTCCACGACGGCCGAAAAACCCTTGGTGATGAAGGCGAAATGATCGACGAAAAAGTTGATCAGCCATTCGATGCCGTCTCCCAAGGGGATGCGCGGTATGGTGATTCCGAAAATGATCATGATGTTTTCCCCCTCTCGGCTATGGCTCCGATCAGGGAACCGCGGACGATGACCCCTTTGAGTTTTCCGTTTTCGCTCACCACCGGCAAGGGGTGGGGCAGATTGTGCATGATGGTGAACAGTTCCTGGGCCTGGGTCTCGGGCGGGACCGATGTAAAATCGGTGAGCATGTACCGGGACAGGTCCCGTTCCCCGTCCTCGATCATCCTGGCGGCATCGTCGGCCGAAAGGATGCCGGCCAGCTTGTGCTCCTCGTCGAGGACAAAGAGGCTCGAAATGCGGTGCTTGCGCATTTTGCGAAGGGCGGCCCGGGGCCCGTCGGTTTTCAGATGGGCCACGGTCTCGGATTTCTTCATGACCGATTCGGCCGTCAGAACCTTTGAAATGTCGACGTCCTCGACGAATCGCCGCACATACTCGTTGGCCGGATTGGTCAGTATCTCTTCGGCCGTGCCGATCTGGACGATGGCTCCGTCCTTCATGAGCACGATCCGGTCGCCCAGTTTCAAGGCCTCGTCCAAATCATGGCTGATGAACAGGATAGTCTTGCGCATCTCCTCCTGAAGGTTCAGGAGTTCGTCCTGCATGTCGCTGCGGATGAGAGGGTCCAGGGCGCTGAAGGCCTCGTCCATGAGCAGGATATCGGCGTCCAGGGCCAAGGCCCGGGCCAGACCGACCCGCTGCTGCATGCCGCCTGAGAGCTGGCTTGGATAGCTGTCCTCCCAGCCGGACAGACCGACCTTTTCCAGGGCCTCATGGGCTTTTTTCATCCGGGCGGCAGGATCGACCCCCTTGATCTCCAAGCCATAGGCCGCATTCTGGGCCACGGTCCGATGAGGGAACAGGGCGAAATTCTGAAAGACCATGGCCAGCTTTTCCAGGCGAATGGCCTTCATCTCCTTCATGGGCAGACGGGTGACATCGGTGCCGTCGATATGGATGCTTCCGGCCGTGGGTTCTATGAGCCGATTGATGCAACGGACAAGGGTCGACTTGCCGCTCCCGGAGAGTCCCATGACAACCACGATCTCGCCCTCGGCAACCTCGAAACTGGCGTCGTCCACCCCCACTCCGTGCCGGGTCTTCTCCATGATCTCGTCCTTGCTCACGCCCTGCTTGAGCATGGGAACGATCTTCTTTGGGTCCGGCCCAAAGATTTTATAGATATGCTCTACCGATATTTTGGCCATTCAACCCCCATGTTTCGGTTTTGCCAAAGGCCTTGACGTCCATGACCGACAAGAAAGCCCATTAATCTTACAGAGCTCGACAAAAATCGAAAGGGGAGTTTTCGGGGGGAAATCGGGTATAAAATCTACCCGACAGGGGGAAAAATCTCAGATCGAAGCATTCTGTCGAAGAAAGGATTGCAGAGAGGATTTTCGGCCGCGAAGGCCGAGCTTGCGCCGGATATTCTTGCGGTGGGTCTGAATGGTTTCAAAGGCGGAGTGGGTGACCTCGGCCACTTCTCTAGTCGTGGCCCCCTGAAGAATCAGCCGACAGATATCCTGCTCCGTCGGAGTCAGTCTCAACAACGGATTTTCCTGGACCCCCGGGGAAGATTGATGCGAAGACGTATTCTTGGTCGCCATCCTCATCAAGACACGAACATATCTGTCTCCTTGCAGATCGAGGAGGCTCAGGGTCAGTATCACCGACGAGATTCTCTGGCCGGAACGGACCAGGGCCTTGATCTTTCTGGACCTCCCCGGCCGCAGGCGCTCGACCGCCCTGCGCATCGCGTCCGGGACTTCGGTCTCAAACAAATGCTCCATTGGCAGACGCAGAATTTCCGATTCGGCCTTGGCGAACAATCCTTGGGCCACGGCGTTCACGGCCACCACCCGGCCTTTCATGTCCGCCACGACAACTCCCCTGGGCCCGCAGCGGAATAGAAGTCGATAGAAGTCCTCAGAACTCCCGTCGGTCTTCACCTCGGATCCAGCCAGACTCGACCCGTACCGGGTATCCTCGCCTTTGGCCCGGAGCCGGACCATGGTTTCCTCGTATCCGTCGAGCCTGTCCCGAAGATCGCGCCAAAATCTTTCCCGTTCCAGGGCATCGGCCGGACCCGACTCCGACAATTCGACCTCCATGGCTCGGCCCAGCATCTTGATAACCGTAAGGGCCCTCCATGGAGACACTTCACCGCGGCAAAGGTTCATTAATGCCGATCTGACTGGAAAATGATCCCGATCCGAGGGCTGGCATGACTGGTACCCGGTCAGGGCATCGAGCGATGCCGAGACAAAGGGTCGAACTTCCATCGGCTCCAAGCCCATGGTCGCTGCCTGGCCGGAAACCCGCCAGATCAGATTTTCGGTGCGTCGAAACCAAAACTCCGAAAACTCCGAACCCTGGCCCCCCGGTTCTTTGTCGTCATCTTTTCGCATAGTTGAAACCTATTGGATTCTCGGTCATGTGGCAAGACGGAGTCATACCTGATTTCATTCTGCCATTTTTTTACAGAAATCACCAGGAAAGGATGACTCCAAAATGGGGACACAATGCTCCGGATGGAAGGGAGGAAGGTGGACGGCCTGAAAAGAGCTCCCTCAGACCGGTTTGCCGTCGATGATGCTCCGGATCTTGGCCGAGAGCAGGGCCAGATGGTACGGCTTTCCGATGAAACCTGCCGCCCCTGCCTGGACGGCCTCGGAGTCACGGCCCGACAGGGTGTATCCGCTAGCGATGAGTACCTTGGCTTCCGGAGCCATGCGTTTGACCTCGCGAAGGCATTGCATGCCGCCCATGCCGGGCATGCCCAAATCGAGGACGACCAGATCCACGGCCGCGGCCCGCTCGGCCATGACTGCCAAGGCCTCTTCTCCGCTGGCTGCCGTCAGGATCGAATATCCGAGGGATTCCAGGGCCTCGGAGGTTAATTCCCGGATGGCCTCGTCATCGTCCACCAAAAGGAT
This sequence comes from Deltaproteobacteria bacterium, assembly GCA_009929795.1. Lineage (NCBI taxonomy): Bacteria > Pseudomonadati > Myxococcota > Myxococcia > Deltaproteobacteria bacterium. Next base: position 19,915 of record RZZR01000002.1, read on the forward strand.
GGTCTCGGCGCCCTGAGCGCTGACGATTTCGCTCCCGCCCGAGAAAACAGCCGTCTCCCTGGCCTCGTCTTTTTCCAAAGTCGGCCAGTAAATTCTAAAGGTCGTGCCCTTGCCCTCTTCGCTGTAGCAGAAGATGTGTCCGTCATGGGTCTTGACAATGCCGTAGACCGAGGCCAGACCCAGGCCGGTCCCCTTTCCCACCTCCTTGGTAGTGAAAAAAGGGTCGAAGATATGACCAATGGTCTCCCGGCACATACCGCACCCGGTGTCCGAAACCGACAGGAGCACATATCGTCCAGCCCGGGACTCCAGATGTCTGTCGGCGAACTCCCGGTCGGCCGTCACATTTTCGGTGTCGATGACCAGCTTCCCTCCGTCGGGCATGGCGTCGGCCGCATTGCCCGCCAGATTGAGAAGAACCTGTTCCACCTGAACAGGGTCGGCCAGGATGGGCCATACCGAAGGCTCCAGACGGCATTCCACGGTGATCATCCTGGGAATGGTCCGTTCGATCATCCGCATGACCCCCTTGACCTCCCGGTTCACATCCACTCGGGTCTTCTCGATGTCGGCCTTGCGGCTGAAAAGCATGAGCTGACGGACCAGCTGGGCCGCCCTGTCCACCGACTTCTCCACGGCCCGCAGACGGGGAGTGTCGGGATCGTCATCGGTGCGGCCCTGGAGCAGAAACTGAACATTTCCACTCATGGCCTGGAGAATGTTGTTGAAGTCATGGGCCACGCCCCCGGCAAGGATGCCTACAGACTCCATCTTCTGGGCTTGGAACAGCTGGCCCTGAAGCCGTTCCCGATCTTCCTCGGCCCGTTTTCTTTCGGTCACGTCCCGGCAGATGCCCTCGTGAAAGGCCACCCTGCCCGAGGCATCCCGGACGTATCTGGCGTTGTCCTCAATGTCGATGATCCGACCGTCCTTGGTCTTCAGCCGGTAGGTCTCGAAATGACTGGACTCCAGAAACTCGGCATTGGGTCCGTTCAGATACCGGTTCCGCTCCTCCGGCTCGACATAGAGATCCCTAGCGATGTCCACCCGTAGAAGCTCATCCCGGCTGCTGTACCCGAGCATCCGGACAAAGGCCGGGTTGACGTCCACGAACCGGCCATCCACCGTAGACCGATAATAGCCATTAGGCATGTTCTCGAAAAGATCCTTTAGTCGGGCCTCGCTCTCGCGCAAGGCCTCCTCAGCCGCCTTGCGCTCGGTGATATCCGTGTCGCTGCCCCGGTATCCGACCACCTCGCCGTCGATGTCTCTCCGAGGAATGGCATTGGTCGAGACCCAGACCCTCCGGCCTTCCGAGGACTGGACGATTCTAACCAATCCCGTGAACGGCTCGCCGGCCCGAATCCTCTCACGCAGGGCCAGGGCGGAAGGCTCATCTTCGGAAGCTGGCTCGAAATCGACGATATTCCTCAAGCCGACAAGATCCTCGGGTCGATACCCCAGAACTTGTCCCACCACAGGGCTGACATAGACGAAGGTTCCCCAGGAATCGATTTCCCAGACAACGGTCCTGCTCTGTTCAGCCAACTGATCGAGCCGCATCTTGTTCTCGGCCAACTCTGCGCTGATCCGCCGCTGCTTTTCCAAAAGCCGTGCCATGCGGTGCCGGGCTTTTTCCAGGTCGGAGGTCCGCTCCTCCACATGCTTCTCTAGAAGAATGTTCCGCTCAAACAAGTCGAAGGCATCCCCACTACCGTCCACGGACTGCTCGACCCGTTCCATAAGCACCCGGTTAATCTTGCGCAGAGCCTTGATTTCCCGTTCCAGTTCGGCAATCCGCTCAATCATCTGTTCCTCCCAGCATGACGCCGGTCAGAGTCTGGTTGACGTGAACGGCCCTGAACTGCTCCCCATAGGTGCTGAAACCGACAAACGGGTACTCGGCCAGGACCATCCGGGCCTGTTCGAACCGACCAGTCTGCTCCAGTTCGAGTCGTCGCAGGACACAGTCGCAGCCGAGGACAAGCTGCGGATCGGGCACCTCCCGGGCCGTTTCGGCCAGGCTCCGGCTCAAATTGTCCACCAAATTCAATCCCTTGGCCAGGGTCAGGACCAGACCGTTGTCGATGGCGCAATAGAATGTCAGACTGCCGTTGTCGTTGGCCTTCAGGATGGACCGGACATAGTATTGCCCCCCGATTTGCAACACGACAGGATTGGCCGCGAAAATGGAGGGGCACAGCCCCTCGACCGGCACGCCAACGATGCGGGCGTACTCCTGGGCCGCCGGCAGGCCGTTAATCTCGAAGACCGTCCTACTGGACGGGTCGGACTCGGTGATGACAAATTTGACGTCCGTGGGCACGAGGTGTTGGATACGGAAGGTCCTGAAGGGCAGGCTGGTCCTGAAGAGGACGATGCTCGCAGCCTTGTCGTGAAAACGCCCCTGATGGTAGAGCAGAGTCCGCTGAAAATAGAGACCGTCCCCGGCCGAGCCTCCGATCAGGGGTATGCCCCGGAGATGGCGATGTACGGTGGAGGCCAGCCGCTCCTCAAGCAGAGACAGTCCGTCCACGAGCATCAAGGCAAACATCCGATCGCTGTCGGCCAGGGTCGACGACGACAGGATGGCAGGATCGGTTTCCCTGACGAAATCGGCCAGACTGGGAATGAACACCGGGGTCATGGAAATATGGGGCGAAAGGAACCCGACCCCGACCAGGCTGTCCTTCAGATATCCGAGAGGGGAAAAAATCTCTCCGGCCGAGGTGCAGCCCATGACCGGACAGGCAAAGGCGTCTTCCATGGCCTGAGCCAGACGGTCGAGATCGTAGGAGGGACTGCAGAAGAAAACCACACCGGCCAAATCCGGCCCGTTCAGGCCCTGAGCCAGTTCGGCCACGGCCTGTTCAGCGTCGGTCCTGGTGCTGCAGGCCCGACGGACCACGGCCGGGCAAGCATGCCTCTCCTCATTCATGGTTTCTCTCCCATTGACTCCCATCCCTCATTCTCATCGACATCATCTCTGAATCTCGGCCAGGACACGAGGACGGCCGTTGCGTCGCTGGGCCAGGAATTTCAATTTGACGTTCTCCTGCCGGACTGTCAATGTACATGAACAACCGAAATGGACCGGCAATGATCACTTTTTGCTGATTTCCCGAGTCTGTCCGGGCCATCGGCCTGTCGTCGAATTTCAATTCATGGAGGACCTCGCCATGTCCGACTCCACTTCCGCCTTTGGCTGGTGCGGGCGCCGCCTAAACGTCGATCTCGACACGGGCAGACTGACCGTCGAACCCCTCCCTGTCGACCTCTTGCGGGCCTTTCTGGGCGGCCGGGGCCTCAACTCCCTGGTCCTATTCGAACGCGTTCGGCCCGGAATCGATCCCCTAAGTCCCGACAACGTGGTCTGTTTCGGGGCCGGTCCCCTGTCGGGTACCAGTTTGCCCATGACCAGCCGAATGGAGGTCAGCACCCTGTCTCCGTATTCGGGAATATTGGGCGACGGCAATGCCGGCGAAAAGATGGCCCATGCCATGAAAACCGCCGGATTCGATCAGTTCGTCATCCAGGGGGCCTCGGCCGAGCCGGTCTATCTTTTGGTCCGCGACGGCCAAGCCTCCATCGAACCGGCAAGTGACATCTGGGGTCTGTCCACCTGGGAGGCCACGGACATCCTCAAGGAACGCCACGGCCGGGCCGTGTCCGTGGCCGCCATCGGCCAGGCTGGTGAGAACCTGGTCCGCATGGCCTCGACCATTGTCGACAAGTACGCCTCGGCCGCCCGGGGCAGCGGGGCCGTTCTGGGTTCCAAAAGACTCAAGGCCGTAGTCGTGGACGGCACCCGCCGGGTGGATTTGGCCGAGCCCGAGGTTTTTGCCGCCCTGGCCGAGGAGGATCGTCGCTTTTTCCGGGAAGACCCGACCCAGCGCGAGGTGGCCGCCAAATACGGATCCCACCACGGGGTGACCCATTGGTATCCCGGCTGGCGAAACCACGAAAAAATCCTGAAAGCCGAGGAGATTCCGGCCGCCCTGCATCCCGAGGGCTGGAAAAAGTACGAGGTCAAGCGCACCGGGTGCTTCAACTGCCCGGTCCGCTGCAAGAATCTCTACGAGATCCCTTCCGGCCGCCGGGCCGGGGAGCGCGGCGCGGCCCTTGAATACGAGTGCATCTATTGCCTTGGCACCAATTGCGGTGTCCTGGATCCCGTCGTCATCCTGGAAATGGAGAACCTGTGCGACGCCTACGGTCTGGACGTCCTGGCCCTGGGCAACACGGTGGCCCTGGCCAAGGACCTCTTTGCCCGCGATCTCATCGGCCTTGAGGACACCGGTGGGCTGGATCTGTCCTGGGATGCGGCCGACGACCAGGTCGAACTCATCCACCAGACCGCCCTCCGTCATGGATTCGGCAACCTGGTGGCCGAGGGCATGTACGGCCTGGCCAAAATCGTCGGCGGCCGGGCCATGGACTATTGCTACCATGTCAAGGGTTTGAGCCGAGGCCCCTTCCCGGCTGGGATCTTCGCCCTGGCCCACGCCACCTCCACCCGAGGGGCCGACCACCTTCGGGGCCGAAGCTGGGCCTTTGGCGAGAACGACCCCCAGGTCTTTCCGGCCCTTGTCCAATCGGGCAAACTCCCGGCCGATATGGAGACCAACCCGGTTTCGGCCGTGGTCGTGGCCGAGCGAGTCTGCACCCTGGCCGATGCCATCGGCCGCTGCAAGGGAGCCGTCAACGCCTGGTCGTGCGCCTTGCCCCTGGTCTGGAAACACCCCCTCTACGATGGCCTTTGTCGCTTGCTGACCGCGGCCACGGGCCAAGATTTCACGCCCGCAGAATTGGAGACAGCCGCTGACCGCATCTACATGCTGGAACGGGCCTTCAATTGTCGTCAGGGGGCCGGCAGGATCGACGACCGCCTGACCATGCGGCCCGAGGACATGACCGATGGCCGGTGGGAGGTGGAGAACGCCAAGCACCAGGCCATGCTGAACGAGTATTACGCCGTTCACGCTATTGACCCCGAAACAGCCCGGCCCACGGCCGAACGTCTCCGGGAACTGGGCCTCGACTTCGCCGTTCCGGACATGGAAACGGTCCGCCCGCCCTGGGACGGTCCGCCCCTGTGGAAGGCCGAGGATTACCCGCGAGGGGGCCAACGCGTTTAAGGCCTGAACTGAACGTGCATCTTTCTGGGTCCACTCCCAAAAAATAAACCAGTCCGACGCAATAGAATTCTTCCTGTCTCATTCCATGGCTGCACGTTCACAATTTCGGCCGCACGGACCGGTTCTCCCGCATGATCGAAACACTATCGTCTGTCGGACTATGATCTCTAGCTGAAAAAATGGTCATGAAGGTTGTTGAAACCGGGATCTGATCATATTTTCTTCGCTGATTTTCCGGACCGGGCTTTGACAACGGCCTATTCCCCCAGTAATCCTCGACCCATGAACGACAACCGGCAACGATACACCACCGGCGAGGAAATCGCCAACAGCGTCACCCACGGGGCCGGGATTCTCCTCTCCGTCACCGGACTCTGCATTTTGACCGCCCTGGCCGCCATGCGTGGAAACGCCTGGCACGTCGTCGCCTGCAGCATCTTCGGGGCCACTCTGGTCCTCATGTACACGGCCTCCACCCTCTACCACGGCATCCCCCTGCCCCGGGCCAAAAATGTATTCAGGGTCCTGGACCACGCGGCCATTTTCCTGCTCATCGCCGGGACCTACACCCCCTTCACCCTCATCAGTCTCCGAGGACCCTGGGGCTGGACCCTTTTCGGCATCATCTGGGGCCTGGCCCTTTTCGGCATCATTTTCCAGACCAGTCTGCTTCGCCGCTGGACCGCCCTGTCCGTGGGCATCTACGTGGCCATGGGCTGGGCTGCCGTGACGGCCATCAAGCCCCTGATTGAGGCCCTCCCCCCTTCAGGACTGGTTTTTCTCGTGGCCGGAGGCCTCTGCTACACACTTGGCGTTGTTTTTTACGTCTGGAGACGCCTCCCCTACGGACACGCCATCTGGCACGGGTTCGTCCTGGCCGGAAGCGTCTTCCACTTCTTCGCCGTTCTCGTCTCGGTCATCCCCGAGACCGTGTAGCCCCCCTCAAATCCAGTCAGATTTTGGCCAGGGCCCTGTCCCCATCAAGAAATGTCTCGGTGTGGATAATCTGATGCCGTCCCCCTGCTTTGTCGCTCAAAATACTCCCCCGGCCGGATCGACCCGACCCAGTTGTCGGTTCACCGCCGCGCGGACCTCGGGCAGGCCGATGCCGATCTGATCGGCGATCACCCGTAAATCCTCGAATTCAGGCTTGGACCGCAGGACTTGGCCCCCTTCCCCGTATCCTATCTTGATTCGGACTCGAAACGCCCGGCCTTCGACGATGACCTCCGCTTCGAATGTTTCCCGCTCGGCAATGATCCGGTCCTCCATCCGAACCCGGACCCCGAGGCTGCCCGTCACCCGCATGACCAGCCGGACCATCTCCCCGGCCATGCCTTCCGGGGCCATGACCGTCAGTTCCATGACCGGACGGGACTTCTTGCCCGATCCGGTCAAAACGTAGGCGTCCAGGGCTCCGGCTTCCAGGAGGGCTTCCACGGCCCCGCCCATGTCCTCGCCCGTCAGGTCGTCAATCATTGTCGTCAGCACGGCCACCCGGTCATTGGCCGGCATGGCCTGGTCCGAGTCCAGCCCGAAGGCCCTGACCATACTCGGCCGCTCGTCCGAGGCCCGGGACCCGGCCCCGCATCCGGCCATGACCATGATGCCCGAAGGCATAGGGCCGAAGGCCGAGGCCGCGTTCCGGATCAGGGCCAATCCCGTGGGCGTGGCCAGCTCCATCTCCCAGGGACCGGACATGGTCGGCAGGCCCTTGGCCAGTTCGACGCAGGCCGGAGCCGGAACCGGCAGCCGGCCATGGACCGTGTCCACGAACCCCGAACCAAGGGCCACGGCCGAAGCCGTCACCCGGCAAGGCCCGAACCGCTCCAAAAGCCAGAAAAAGCCATACACGTCCACGATGGTGTCCACGGCCCCGATTTCATGGAAGTGGACCTCGTCGAGGTCCAGGCCATGGACCTTGGCCTCGGCCCTGGCCAGGTCGGTCAATACCGCTTCGGCCCGTTCCCGGATCCTGGAGGAAAAACTGCTCTGGCGTCCCAAGGCCAGGAGATCGCTCAGATGCCGCAACGGCTGGGCCTTGGGTGCCGAAATCTCCAGCCGTCGGCAGACGATTCCGGCCACCCGCTTGGCGGACGTGTGGATTTCAACCCCGGACAGATCGAGCCGGGCCAGAAACTCCGACCAATCCGGCTGCGGATCCAAAGCGTCGTGCATGGCCGCCAGAAGCATGTCTCCGGCCACGCCCGAAGTGCATTCGAAATGAAGAGTTCTCATGGCCGCACCGACTGGGCGTTGATGACATGGGCCAGGTATCCGGCCCCGAACCCGTTGTCGACGTTGACCACGGCCACGCCCGGGGAACAGGTGTTCAGCATGGTCAAAAGCGGCGCCAGCCCACCCAGATTGGCCCCGTACCCCACGCTGGTGGGCACGGCGATGACCGGCCTGGGCGTCAGTCCGGCCACGATGGTCGGCAGGGCCCCTTCCATGCCGGCCACGGCCACCACCACATTGGACTCCCGCAGGATTCCCTTGAGGGCGAAAAGCCGGTGGATGCCGGCCACTCCGCAATCGTGCTCCACCCGGACCCGGCTGCCCAAAAGCATGGCCGTGCGTGCAGCCTCCATGGTCACCGGCAAGTCGGAGGTCCCCGCGCTGATGACCAGAACCGAGCCCAAATCCTGTCCGCCGCCACCCAGGGAGACGATGGCGCTTTCCGGATCGAATTCGACGCCCTCGAGATGGGCCACGGCCTCGAAATGCTCGGCCCGGGCCCGGGTGCCCATGACCAATCGGCCTCGTCCGGCCAGCTTCTCGAATATGCCCCGGACCTGTTCCGGGGTTTTGGAGGCGCAATAGATCACCTCCGGCGCCCCGGTCCGCACCTCCCGGAAAAGGTCCAGGCTGGCCCCTTCCAATCGGCCGAACATTTCATCGGCCAAACGGGTCTTGACCTCGTTCAGACCGATCAGACCGGCCTTGAAGTCGTTCAGGAGTTTGTCCATGGATGCGTTTCACTCCGCGCAGGCAAGAGGGTTGTTGTCAATTCGTCGACCTTGACCACATTCATCAATTCATTTTTCAGACCGGCCGGAAATTCGGACTGACAGCCATCCGGCCCGGGAGGCAGCCGGATCTCGGCCCGGGAACCGCAAAGAACCAGTCGGCAGCCGGAATACCCGGCCCGGACCAGCAGGGTCTCGCCCCTTTCGACCCGGGCCAGATCCTTGAGGGTGATGTCCGTGCCTGTCGGGATCCTCGTGGCCAGGCAACTATTGGAGGGCCTATCGGCCCAGGGCATGCCGACTGTCCGGGCCAGGGCGCGAACCTCCACCTTGGTCAGACCCGCTTCGGCCAACGGCATACGGATGCCCAATTCGGCCAGGGCCCGGCGTCCGGGTCGGGCCGGATCGTCATCCGCGTTAGTTCCGTCCAAAACCAGCCCTCCGTCCGGCCCGGCATGCTCGAGGATCTCCTCGTACATGGCCCGCTTGCACCAATAGCACCGGTTAGGTCCGTTGTCGGCCACACGAGGGCGATTCAACAGGGACAATTCAAGAATCTCATGCCCGATTCCAATCCAGGCCGCCGCATCTAGGACCCGGACCCGGTCGGATGCGGCCATGAATTCGGTGGCAACGGTCACGGCCCGGGCCCCGTCGCCCAAGGCCCTGTGGGCAGCATAGGCCAGCAGCGAACTGTCCACCCCCCCGGATAGGGCCACCACAACCCGGCCCCGGGGAGCAGCCACCTCTCGCAAACGTTCGACAAAAAACCACTCATCCGACATTCGTCGATCCCTCCGGTCCCGGCACGTTTGGCATGATCGCACCTTCAGGTCAAAGCTCTCATCCGCCCCCAGTCTCGCGTTGCCGTTCACAATCCGATGTCATAGGATCGGGCCCATGAAAAACCAGCTTTCCGGTTTTGAAGGCCTCTGACCCATGGAAGCCTACATCTCCCTTTTTCTGGCCGCCTTTCTGGCCGCGACCCTCGTTCCGGCCTCGTCTGAACTCCTCTTTGCCGCCCTGCTGGCTTCCGGCCACGACCCCCTGGCCCTCTGGTCATGGGCCACGGCCGGAAACACCTTGGGCTCGGCCCTGAACTGGTATTTCGGACGATATCTCCTCCGCTACCAAGATCGCCGCTGGTTTCCGTTCCGTCCCGAGAGCCTGGACAGGGCCCAATCCTGGTTCGGCCGATACGGGGTCTGGTCCCTGCTTCTGGCCTGGGCTCCGATCTTTGGCGACGGCTTGACCTTTGTCGCCGGAGTCATGAAAGTCAGATTTCCGTTCTTTCTGGTTTTGACTGGACTCGGCAAGGGTATCCGTTACGCCGTTGTCCTGGGCGCAGTCCACTGGCTGGCCGAATTCTTCCGACCCGTTTCCGGCTAAGCCGCATCGAGCCGGATAAGACCTGAACACCACCGCAAGGATTCATCCATGACCGACGAGGAAAGAGCCTTTTTTCGCCGTCTCATCGAGGAAGGCATCCCCTTCAACGCCTTTCTGGGCCTCAAGGTACTTCATCTCGAACCCGGGGATTGCCGACTGCTCCTGCCTTTCCGATCCGAATTCGTGGGCGACGCCCGTCGAGGGGCTCTGCACGGCGGAGTCATCTCGACCCTCATCGACGTCTGCGGCGGGTTCACGGTCTGGAGCCGGGGCCATGTGGATGACCGGGTTGCCACCATCGACCTGCGGGTCGACTACCTCATGCCGGCCGTTGACGGCGATATCGTGGCCCACGGCCGCCTGCGCCTTCTCGGAAACCGGGTCGGCAACGCCCAGGTGGAGGTTTTTTCCCGCGAACACCCCGATCGTCTGTTGGCCGAAGGCAAAGGCGTCTACAACATCCGCCGCAGAAGGTGAGACTTTCAAGATAGCTGGAGCGACAGCATGAAATCACAGTCTGAAATCATCGCCCATGACCCTGCCCTGCGGCGCAAGGTCTTCCTGGCGGCCCTGCTGGCCGCCCTGGTCCTGCTTCCACTGCTCATCTGGGGACTGCACGGCGGCAAGGACTGGGTCATGACCCAGCCCCTGGTCAAATCCGTACGAATCCTTGGCTTGGCCATGGCCGGGATCTTCCTGACCCTCGTTCCCGTGGCACTCTTCCTGGGATGGCTTGGGCTTCGCATTGCCAAGGCCCGTGTGTTTCCCCTGCCCGGAGCCAGGGTTCTCAGGCCCACCATCCGGCTGACCGGAGAGGAAGCCGCGGCCCGGGGCCGCCTGATCATGATCCTCTCGGCCATGCTCGGCCTCTGCGGCCTGGCCGGAGCAGCTCTGGCCATGACCTTCATCCATCTGATGCTCTCCGGATCCTGACGAGGAATCCATCATGTCCAATCAATCATCATCCGTATCCGTCCTTTCACACCTGGTTTCGGCCTGGAAAAATCTCGGTCGGACCGGCAAGACCGCTCTGATCCTGGCCGCTATGCTTCTGATCTATACCCTTGTTGGATTTTTCCTTGTTCCGGCCCTGGCCCGTTCAATTTTGACCGAGCGTTTGACCGAGGTCCTGAACAGGCAGGTTTCCATCGGAAAAATCGCCTTCAACCCCTTCACCTTCAGGGTTGAAATCCATCGATTCACGGTCATGGACACCAACGGCGCCGAACGATTCGCCGGATTCGATTTCCTCACGGCCGACGCGGAAATCTCACACGTGGTCAAACCGGCCCTGGGACTGGCCGAAGTCCGGCTCGAATCGCCATTTCTCCGAATCACCGCCCTGGGCCAGGGCCGCTTCGCCCACTCGGACCTCTTTCCGGAGGACAATGCCACCGCCCCGGAAGAGGCCGAATTCGGTACCATCTTTCCCTTCCGGATCAAGGATATTGACATCTCCAACGGCACCATGGTCTTCGAGGACCGGGTCTTCGGCGTGGACCATCGGGTCGAAGACATCCGCTTTGTTCTGCCTTCCATCTCCAGTCTGGAGGACGACCGAGAAGACGAGGTCCGCCCGGAACTCTCCTTTGTCCTCAACGCCAGCCCCTTTGTCCTGACCGGGGAGACCCTGCCTTTTCACGATTCCCTGCGGACCCGCTTCGGGCTTACCCTGCAAGACGTAGATCTGACCCGCTATTGGGCCTATGCCCCGATCCGCGACGACCTGACTATGGATTCGGGACATTTCGCTCTAAACGCCACCCTGGACTTCAGTCAGGACCGGGACCGCGGCTTGTCGCTGATCGTCGGCGGTCTGGTCGAGTTTACCGATTTCTCTCTGAGCAGACCCGGTGACGGCCCGGTCCTGTCTTGGGATTCCCTCCGGATCGACGTGGCCGAGGCCACTCCGCTGGACGGCCGAATCGATCTGAACGCCGTTCACTTGAGCCGTCCAAGAGTTGTAGTCTTTCGCAGTGAATCCGGCGAACTGAACTGGCTTCGCTATCTAGAAAAACTCATGCCCGACCCGTCGGGCCCGACTCAAAACCCTGCCCGGGATTCCGCTTCGGAAACGGCCATGCCCCTGGTCACGATGACGCGACTCGATCTGGCCGACGGGACCCTCGAGTATACCGACCACACCGTGGGGCACCCGCCCCTGAAACGAACGTTGTCCCCTCTCTCGCTCCAAGTCCGGGGCTTTACCACCGCCTCCAATCAGTCCTTCGGCTATGCCCTGTCCCTGGCCACATCGGCTGGGGAATCCATGGCCCTAGACGGCTCGGCCGTGCTCTCTCCCTTGCAGGCCGACGGCCGTCTAGACCTGAAGGATCTCCGTCTTCCCGACTACCTGCCCCTGGCCGGTCCCGACCTCCCCCTCGCCCTGGAGAACGGATCGGCCTCCGTTCGCCTCGCCTTTTCGACCCGACTGGATGGAAACTCGACCGCTCGAATCGACCTGGAGAGCCTCGACCTGTCCGACATACGTGGAAACCTGACCGAACCCGGCATCGCACTGGGCATGGATGCTATCGGTCTACGAAACGGCACGGTCCAATCTGGCTTCAACGGCCCAACCGAAATTGCGTTGGCCGTGGCCGACATCCAAAACATCGACATCTTTCAAGACGGCGAGACACCAGTCAGGTCCACGCTCGGAGGCCTGTCTTTCAATGACTTGAATCTGGCCATGTCCGGCCGGGGTTCCGACCTGAATCTCGCCAACGCCACCCTGACCGAAATGGTTCTGATCATGGAAGACGGGATGCCCCTGGCCGCGTCGATAAACGGTCTTGCCGCCTCGGGCCTTCGAGCCGATCTCGAGGCCAACGGCACCTCGGTCGGCCTGGAGGGACTGAGGCTGGCCGGACTGGCCATAAAAGACCCGTCTTCGGACAAAGCCCCCATCCGCCTGGATCGGGCCGATTTGCACAAGGCCCTGGTCGATCTTTCGACCCGCCGGATCGAAATCGAGGCCATCAATCTCCATGAGCTGGGAATCGATGCCGTGAGGGAGAAGAACGGCCGAATCGATCTCGTCTCCCTCTTTGTTCCGACCGGCCATCAGACCGAACAGCCCGCGCCAAATCCGGACTCCAACGGGACCGCTGCCTGGCTCGTGTCCCTGAAGTCCTTTCTGCTAAACGAATGCCGAGTGGCTCTGCAGGACCGAGCGGCCTCAGATCCGGTCACTACCGTCGCCCAAGGTCTGACCGTAAAGGTGAACGACATCGTCTCGGATTTCAGTCGCCCGGCGACCTTCGAGGCTTCCGTCGAACTGTCCTCAGGAGGCCGCCTCTCTTCGCAAGGAAGCCTGACCCTGAACCCTCTGCACACCCAGGGCCAAGCTCGACTCGAACACTTGGAAATGAATCCGTTTCAGGGCTACATTCCCAAGGACATTCTCCTGACCATCGCCTCCGGACGACTTGGGGCCGCAATCCAATGGGATCTCGAAGAAAACAGGCGGAATGCCGAGACTCTCTCCGGGCGGGTTTCAGGAGGCCTGGCCCTAGAGGACCTTTCCGTGCGCTCCCGCCGAAACTCGGCCGAGTTGGCCAGACTCCTGAAACTGGACGTCGTGGATGTCTCCTTGGGACTCGCTCCCAACACCCTGGACATCGGCACGGTCTCTCTTCTGGAGCCCTGGGCCGGACTGATCATGAACCCGGACGGTACCCTGAATATCGTTCGCGCCCTGAATCCCGGCCCGGTCCAAGAGGTCGAGAACAAGGCCAAAGACCCTGAAGGACGCCCCGAGGAAAAACCGTTCTTCGAACGGACGACAGTCGGCAGGCTCGTCGTGAACAAGGGCGGTTTGGACTATCAAGACCAGACCGTCGAACCGGCCTTTGCCATGGCCGTGAAGGACCTCGAGGTTGCCGTTGACAACGTTGGCCTGGCCGAAGACCGTCCGGCCTCCCTCGAAGCCATGGCCCGTCTCGACAGCGGAGCCGCCGTGACAATCAACGGCCGGATCGATCCCCTGTCCACCCCGCTCTTCGCCGATTTAACCATCGGCCTGAACGATCTGGACATGTCATCCCTCTCCCCCTACACGGCAAAGTTCATCGCCTATCCCATCGACCAGGGACAACTCAACTGGTCCGGAAATATCGTCACCAAGGACAACGCCCTGGACAGCAAGAACGATCTGCTCATCCGCAGAATGCTCCTCGGCAAAAAGGTCGATGCCCCTGACGCTCCCAATATCCCCATCAAGCTCGGCCTGGCCCTGCTTCAGGATCTGAATGGCGACATGGCCCTTAACCTGCCCATCAGCGGCCAGCTTGACGATCCGAGCTTCAGTGTCGGATCCATTGTCTTTAAGGCCATCGTCAACCTCTTCACCAAAATCGTGGCCGCACCCTTTTCCATCCTGGGAAGTCTGATCGGAGGCGGTCCGGATCTGAATGTCCTGGTCTTCGAGCCCGGACAATCCGCATTAACCGAAGAGGACCGGACCAAGCTGGACGAAATCGCCAAGGCCCTAACCCAAAGGCCAGCCCTGAACCTGACCGTAACCGGAGTTGCTGACGAGCAGGCCGACCTCCAGGCTCTGGAGGAACTTGCCTTTCAAAGGACCGTCAAGGCCCCGGTCTTTGAACGGCTGCAGAAAAGGGGAGAAGCCCCGGCCACGGTTTTCGACGTCGAATTCACGGACGAGGATGCCTACGTTGCAGCCCTGTGGGACGCCTACAAGGAGGCCCCGGGAGACAAGCCCAAAAATTTTCTGGGGTTTCACGAAGAAGTCTCTGTCGAGGACATGGAACGAGTGGTCCGACAAAGTCTGCCCGTGTCCGGCAACGATCTCGTCCGCCTGGCCGAGGAACGGGCCAGGATGGCCAGGGAGTATTTTCTGTCCCACCAGGAGATCGCACCGAACCGGGTGTTCACCTCTCGCCCGCAGGTCAAGGCCGGAAAGGAAGGGGAGAACACGGCCCGGGTCGAGCTGGGTCTGGGAAACTGACGGCCCATTTCAGCCTCAAAAGGCCGACTTCAATCCCACAAGATGATTGACCGGACCCTGGCCCCGGCCCAGGTCGAATCCCTGGAGCAAGGCCTCGTGAAGGTATGTAATGCCGGCCCGGACAGCCTCTTCCAGGGTCATGCCTCGGGCCAAAAAGGCCGCAATGGCCGCCGAAAGAGTGCAGCCCGTACCGTGAGTGTTTACGGTGTCCACCCGGTCATGCTGGATGGCCGTGGGCCGGTCCCCTCTCATCTGAAACCAGTCGGTCATGAATGGGCCGTCGAAATGTCCGCCCTTGAGCAGCACCGCCTGGGGCCCCATGTCTAAAATTCTGGCCATGGCCCTGAAGACTCCGGCCTCGTCGGCCACGGCCTCCCCGGTCAGGGCCTCGGCCTCGGGTCTGTTGGGCGTGACCAAAGTAGCCAGGGGAACGATCCTGTCCCGCATGGATTCCAGGGCCTCGTCCTCCAAGAGGCGGTGACCACTCTGGCTGACGCAGACCGGATCAACTACCAGAGGAAACCCGGATCTGGCAAGAAGCGGGGACAGGGCGTCAATAATTGGGGCCGAAAAAAGCATGCCCGTCTTGCCCGCCCGGATGGGAAAATCCTCGGCCACGGCCAAAAACTGGGCGGCCACGAACTCCGGATCCACCGGGAAGATCCCAGACACGCCAAGCGTGTTCTGAGCCGTCAGGGCCGTGATCGCCGACAGGCCGAATCCGCCCAGGGCCGTGAATGTCTTCAGATCGGCCTGGATTCCGGCCCCTCCTCCCGAGTCCGAACCGGCCACCGTCAAGACGCACGGAGGAGCTGGAATTGCGGCCATCATCGCCTCGTGATCTGGGTGCCGATGCCTGAACGGGTGAACATCTCCAGAATGACGCAATTCTCGGTCCGCCCGTCCAAGATGTGGGCCTTCTCCACCCCCCCCTCCACAGCCTCCAGACAGCATTTGATTTTGGGAATCATGCCCCCAGTGAAGACCCCGCGCTCCATCGCCTCCATGGCCTGGACCTCGTTCAGACTGGAGACCAGCTCGCCCTTCTCGTCCAAAACACCGGGGACGTCCGTCAGCAGGATAAGCTTCTTGGCCCCCAGAGCCTCGGCCACGGCCCCGGCCACCGAGTCGGCGTTGATGTTGTAGGTTTCACCCTCATCGTCCACGCCCACCGGGGCCAGGATGGGAATGAATCCCTCCCGCTCCAGGGTCCGGATGAGACTGACGTCGATGCCCACCACCTCTCCAACCTTTCCCAAATCGATGATCTCGGGCGGGGCGTCTTTTTTGGCCACGGCCATCTCCAGCCGCCGGGCCCGAATGATGCGCCCATCCTTTCCCGACAGACCCACAGCCTTGCCCCCGTTCAGATTCATGAGGTTGACGATTTCCTTGTTCACCTTGCCAACCAGAACCATCTCCACCACGTCCATGGTGGCCTGATCCGTGACCCGTAGACCCTCCCGGAACTCCGAGCAGATGCCCAACTGGTCGAGCATCCGCCCGATCTGGGGCCCGCCGCCATGGACGATGACCGGGTTGATCCCGATATACTTGAGCAGGATGACGTTCATGGCGAAGCTCTTCTTGAGCCGGTCATCCTTCATGGCGTGTCCGCCGTACTTGATGACCACGGTCTGGCCGCAAAATTCCCGAATATAGGGCAAGGCCTCCATGAGAAGCCGGGCCTTTGTAAATTCTCGATCCATGTATTGGTCTCCCGGTGCGATGCACCGCGTTGGTTGCCTGTTTGGTCGTCTTGCCGAAATACGATCAGAGAATGTAGCGGGAAAGATCCCGGTCTTCGCGGACGTCCTGTAAACGCTCCTCGACAAAGGCCCGGTCCACTACCTGGGACCCTCCTCCCCGCTCCGGAGCCTCGAAGGACACTTCGGAGAGGATCTTTTCTAGGATGGTGTACAATCGCCTGGCCCCGATGTTCTCGGTCTCGTCGTTGATCTGCTGGGCAAAGTCAGCGATGGCCAGAAGTCCGTCCTCCGTAAAACTCAGATCCAGGCCCTCGGTCTTCATCAAAGCCTGGTACTGGACGGTCAGGGCGTTCTGGGGCTCGGTCAGAATGCGGTAGAACTCTTCCCGGTTCAGGGCCTCCAGTTCAACCCGGAGCGGAAACCGGCCCTGGAGTTCAGGGATGAGATCCGAAGGCTTGGCGTAGTGAAAGGCCCCGGCGGCGATGAACAGAATGTGATTCGTGGAGACCATCCCGTACTTGGTGTTCACCACACAGCCCTCCACCACCGGCAGCAGATCTCGCTGAACCCCTTCCCGGGACACATCGTGGTTATTGCCCGATGAATGGGTGGTCGTGCAGACCTTGTCGATCTCGTCCAAAAAAATGATCCCATGTTCCTCGACCCTGTGTTTGGCCTCCTCCACGACCCGGTCCATGTCCACCAGACGTTCACTCTCCTGCTGGATTAAGATGTCCATGGCCTCCTTGACCGTGACCTTTCGGGTCTTTTTCCTTTTGGGAAAGACCTTGGACATCATGTCCTGAATCTGCCCCTCCATGCCCTCCATGCCCGGAATGGCCATGACGTCGATCTTGGACCGGGACTCCTCGACATGGACCTCGACCTTGCGCCCGTCCAATTGCCCCTTTCTAAGCATGTCCCTGAGTTTTTCCCGAGTGTCCTGGGCGTGGGAAACTGGCTCGAAGGGCGAAACGGTCTCCTTGCCCGACAGAGGCTTCCGGGGCAGAAGCAGATCAAGAAGCCGCTCCTCGGCGGCGGCCTCGGCCTTGACCTGCACGGCCTCGACCTGCTCTTGGCGGACCATGTTCACCCCGATCTCCATGAGATCCCGGATCATGGACTCCACATCACGGCCGACATAGCCTACCTCGGTGAACTTGGTAGCCTCGACCTTGTAAAACGGAGCCCCGGCTAGCCGGGACAAGCGACGGGCGATCTCGGTCTTGCCCACCCCAGTGGGCCCCATCATGATGATGTTCTTGGGGATGATCTCCTCCCGGAGGCTTTCGTCCAGTTGCTGTCGCCGCCAGCGGGTGCGAAGGGCCAGGGCCACCATTTTCTTGGCATTTTTCTGTCCGATGATGAACTTGTCCAGCTCAGACACTATTTCTCTGGGCGTCAGAGTGCTCATGTCGCCCCCTGCTCTTTGGAGAGGACCTCCACGGTCAGATTCTCATTGGTGAAGACGCAGATTTCCGCAGCGATGGCCATGGAAGAACGGACGATCTCCTCGTTGCTGAGGCCAGTATGTCGGAGAAGGGCCCTGGCCGAGGCCAGGGCGTAGGCCCCCCCGGAGCCGATGGCCCCGACCCCGTCGTCTGGCTCAATGACATCCCCGGTTCCAGACAGAATCAGGATGGTGTCCGCGTCAGCCACCAGAAGCAGCGCCTCGAGCCTGCGCAGGTATTTGTCCATACGCCAAGTCTTGGCCATTTCCACGCTGGCCCGGACCAGGTTGCCCCGAAATTCTTCCAGCTTGGCCTCGAATCGCTCGAACAGGGTGAAGGCGTCGGCCGTGGCACCGGCGAATCCGGCCAGAATACGATCCTTGTGCAATCGCCGAACCTTCTTGGCCCTGTGTTTCATGACCACGCTCTGGCCCAGGGTCACCTGGCCGTCACCGGCCATGGCCACACCGGCCTCGGTCTTCACGGCCAGAATGGTGGTTCCTCGTAATGAATCAAGCACTATCATCTCCTCGTTGTCTCGTGGTAACTCTTTGCCTCATATGGCTAGAGAATCGATTCCATCGCCCGGCCGAGGTTCACGCCATGATCGAGACCCTGATGGCGAATCTGGCCTTCATCCGTTTTCCAGGTGACCAGCACTTCCGGAGCGACGTAGTCAAGGGACATGACGCCTGCTTTGGCCCCGGCTTCGCAGAGGACATTAATCTGGGAAAGAAGAAACCCCTGAAGGAGTAGCCTGTCCACGATGTTCCCTAAACATCTGGTGTGGGGTGCGACGACCACCAGAACCACTGCATGCTTCTCGCAGGGATAGAGATCGAAACTCTGCATCCTCTTGGTGATTTGCGACAATAAATCCGTCGCTTCGCCCCCGCAAGTCCTGTCCAGGGGCGTAATGTGGCCCAGATAGCCGAATCGGCCCGGCACAAAGGCTCCGAACCCAGTACAGGTCGAGATGCCGGTGGTCTGCAGCAATTCACCGCTGGTGGCCTTCAAGAATTCGTCCATTTCCACTCGCAGCACGGCCCGGTCATTGCCGCATGCCCCCTGAGCCACGGCTTCCTTGGATCTCCTACTCGTCACAATTTTTTGCAACTCGTCGATGTAATAATGGCCGTGGGCCTGATATTCCCTGGTGACAATCTCGTCCCTGTCCACCTTGGCCACCACCAGCCACCGGGTGCCCATAAACTCGAAGACCTCGAAGGAGGTCAGGGCCCTGACGCCCCGATAGTCCGTCACTTCAATGCCTCCGCTTCCCTGCTTGAACTTGGCCTTGATGTTTTTGTCATCCAGGTGCTTTTCAAGAACGGTCGATTCGCTACAGAAATACGAATCGGTCAACATGAGCCCCTGCCGATTCACCAGGAAGGTCTCTCCGGTAGACCAGGCGCCCTCGGTCCCGGAGAACAGGGAATTGATCTTGGCTCCAGCGCAGCGCAGAGCCAACCAACCCAGAAGCCGTCCGTTTCTGGAAATCGGCTCGACGAAAAAGGCGGCCACTTCGGCCGTGGGCTCTCTCCTGTGGAAGTCGACGAAAACTCCGGTGGTCGGCTTTCTGGCTAGGCAATTGCCCAGGGGAGAATCGGGGTCCACCACCTGGGCCGGAGCCTCCCCGGTACTCGTCCGCTTGCGGATGGAATGGGCAAGTCTGCCCTCGAGGGTCAGAAACATGATGTCCTGAAAGGCATAATACCTTTCCAGGGCGTAGGCGTCGACTTGGGACCGGAGCGTGGAGACGTTCGCAGCCAGGGATTCCGGAAACTCGTTCCTGGCCTCTAGATACTGCCGACTGATATCGAAGAAGGCGACCAAATATTCATCGACGGCGGCCTCCCTGGCTAAGCCACGAAGGCGTCCCATGAGACGAGCCAGGCCGTCGGACTTTTCCTGCCGGATGTAGTCGAGACCGATGAAGGCCCAGTCAAGGGGATTCCGGGCGGCCGAGGCCGCAGGAGCGAGTCCCAGCCCCAGGCCGTAAAGGCTCAACGCTCCGAGAAAAAACCACCGAAAACGAGCCTGGCCAATCATCACGATCACAGATCCTCCTGTAAGGGAACGAGTCAGGGCGACACCATATCACAAGGGCCGCTGCGGGAAACGGCTTGACTTTTCTGAGGATGAGAGTCAAGTGTCGGCACATGATTTTAATCCTTCAGGCCACGCCCTGCGCGACTTTTTGCCTTTATGGCCGGTTCGCCGGGAGGCTCCTGGCCGGACACTAGACGCAAAATACGCCGAGGGAACAGGCTATGGACTCGTAGGTTCGTGGCCTGTTTTTCATTATTTCACATAACGGAACCGGGAGGGATACGATGATCCATGACGTTCGGACCGAGACCCTGCCCAGGGACGACCTGGCATCCCTGCAACTCAGAAGGCTGCGCAACCTGGCCGAACGGGTGTACTACAACGTACCGTTCTACCGCCAGAAATTCGACGAGAAGGGATTGCGCCCCGAGCACGTCGCCTCCCTGGAAGACATTCGCCATCTGCCCTTCACCGAAAAGCAGGACCTGCGAAACAACTACCCCTACGGCATGTTTGCCGTACCCAGGGACAACGTGGTCCGCATCCACGCCTCGTCGGGAACCACCGGCAAGGCCACCGTGGTCGGCTATACCCAACGCGACGTGGACAACTGGGCCGAACTCATGGCCCGGAGCTTCATGTCCTGCGGAGTCACACGCCAGGACATGGTTCACAACGCCTACGGCTACGGCCTGTTCACCGGCGGTCTTGGGGCCCATTACGGAGCCGAACGGCTGGGCGCGACCATCATCCCCATCTCCGGGGGCGGGACCCGGCGTCAGGCCATGCTCATGAAGGATTTCGGGTCAACGGTCCTCTGCTGCACCCCGTCCTACAGCATCCACCTCCACGAGGTCATCGAGACCTCGGGCATGCGGCCGGAAGATCTGAAGCTCAGGATCGGCATCTTCGGGGCCGAGCCCTGGAGCGAGGAGATGCGCATCGACATCCAGAAACTCTTCAGCATCAAGGCTTACGACATCTACGGGCTGTCGGAGATCATGGGTCCCGGAGTGGCCATTGAGTGTCAGGAGGCCCAGGAAGGCCTGCACATCTGGGAGGATCACTTCTATCCGGAGATCATTGATCCCAAGACCGGCGAGGTCCTTCGTCCCGGTGAAATCGGTGAACTGGTCATCACCACCTTGACCAAGGAGGCCATTCCCCTGATTCGCTACCGGACCCGGGACATCACCACCCTGGTAACCGCGCCGTGCAAATGCGGCCGGACTCATCACCGCATCCGCAGAATCATGGGCCGCAGCGACGACATGCTCATCATTCGCGGGGTGAACGTCTTCCCCTCCCAGATCGAGGCTATCCTTCTTGAGACCGAGGGACTGACCCCGCACTACCAGCTCATCATCAGCCGCTCCGGGGCCATGGACAATTTGGAGGTCCGGGTCGAGGTCGATGAACGGCTCTTTTCTGACGAGATCAAGCATCTGCAGCGGATCGAAAAAAAGATCCAGGGCAACATCAAGGAATTTTTGGGCGTGACGGCCAAAATCAGCCTGGTGGAACCTAGGTCCATCGCCCGGTCCGAGGGCAAGGCCCAACGCATCGTCGACAACCGGCACCAACCATCGTAGTCAGGGAAATCGGCTGCGGGCCAGCCGCTCTTGGCGGCCCGCCACGAGAGCATCACCATAAATCGACGGGAGAGGTCGACATGAAAGTTGAACAAATATCCGTTTTTCTCGAAAACCGGGCCGGCCGTCTGGAAGAGGTGACCCGAATCCTGTCCGAGACCGGGGTCAGCATCCGGGCCCTGTCCCTGGCCGACACCTCGGATTTTGGCATTTTGCGGCTCATCGTCAGCGACCATGAAAAGGCCAAGGAGGTCCTCAAGTCCAATGGGTTCACTGTCGGACGGACCAATGTCGTGGCCGTGGAGGTCGAGGACCGGCCGGGCGGACTGCATCGCATCCTGTCCGTTCTGAACCAGAACGGCATTAACGTCGAGTACATGTACGCCTTTGTCCAGCAAAGCGGCAAGAACGCCGTGCTCATCTTCCGCTTCGACCGTACCGACCAGGCCCTTGAAATCCTGCAAAAGAACGGCATCCGCATCCTGCCCGGATCGGAAGTCTACACATTGTAAACCTTCCACCGGAGGACACCATGCGCTTGAAAACCATGTTCGGTATTTTTCTCGTTTTGGCTCTCTTTGGCTGCGGATCAGGTGACAAGGCCGAGGACCAGGCCCAACAGCCCGCGACCCAGCAGGAAAAACAGGCCGAAGCCCAGAAGGCGGAACCTGCCAAGGCCCCCCTGCGCATCGGAGCCGTGCTTCGGCTCTCCAAGGGAGCTTCCGACGGCATCCCGGCCAAGCACGGCATCGAGATCGCCGTGGACATGATCAACGCCAAGGGCGGAATCAACGGCCGCAACCTCGAAATCCTCTACTACGACAGCAAAGACGACGCCACAACGGCCGTCAACGCCGTGCAGAAGCTCATCTCGGTGGACAAGGTTCCGGCCATCATCGGGCCCATGATGAGCGGCAACGTCCTGGCCGCCGCGCCCCTGTGCAACCGCGACCAGGTGGTTTTGATCACACCCACCGGAACCTCTCCCAAGATCAGCGAGGCCGGAGAATTCGTCTTCCGGATCTGCAGCCGGATCGACATGCAGGCCATGGCCCTTGTGAACAAGGCTCTGGCCATGGCCGACAAGCCGCAGCCCACCGTGGCCATCGTTTACAGCAACGAGCCCTACGGCAAGGGCTGTCTGATGCTCTTTGAAAAATATCTTGCCGAGGCCAACATCACCCCGGCCGCGGTGGAGTCCTTCCAGGTCGGCGACAAGGACTTCCAGTCCCAATTGACCAAGCTCGTGCCCATCAATCCGGACCTCCTCTTCTTCCCCGGCTACCTCCAGGAAACCGCCCCACTTCTCAGCCAGGCCCGGAACATGGGGCTGACCGGTCTGAGCGTGGGTGTGTTCGGAGACATGGCTCCGCTCTACATCGAGCTGGCCGGACCGGCCGCCGAGAACCACATCATCGCCGGCGAATACGACCAGGACGTCCAGTCGCCTCAGAATCTGGAATTCGTGGCCCGCTACGAGACCAAGCTCAAGGCCGAGCCCAACGCCCCGAACAACATCATGTTCGCGGCGCTGACCTTCGACTCCGTGAACATCCTGGCCAAGGCCTTGGAATCCGGTGCGACAACCGGACCGGAAATCCAGAAATTCATGGCCGGCATCATCGACTTTGAAGGCGTGACCGGAAGTCTCGGCTTCGACGAGAACGGTGACGTCCAAAAGGGAGGCATCGCCCTCTTCCAGGTCAAGGACGGAGCCTACCACAAGGTCCACTAGCAAAGACACGCGGCGGGCGGTTCCCATCGGACCCGCCCGCCGACAAATACCATGCTCCTTCAACAAATCGTCAACGGCCTCGTGGCCGGATCGGCCTACGCCCTCATCGCTCTGGGCTACGCCCTGATCTATGGAGTCCTCGGCCTCATCAACCTGGCCCAGGGTGAGCTCTATATGGCCGGGGCCTTCGGTCTGTGGATGGGCGTGGCCTGGCTGGGCCTTCCCCTGTCCTGGTCAGTGGCCCTGGGGCTGGCCCTGGCCGGCATCGTCGGCCTGGGCATGGAACGGGCCGTTTTCCGGCCCCTGCGCCAGCGCCATCCCCTCATCCCCATGCTGGCCGCCATCGGCCTGTCCATCATCCTCCAATCGGCCGCCCTCCTGGTCTTTGGACCCGACACCAAGCCCTTTCCCCTGACCCTGTCCCCCACGGTCTGGGATTTCGGGCTATTCAGGATCTCGTCCCTGCAGGCCCTGCTCTTCGGATCGGCCATTCTGCTCATGTCCGGGCTGATCTGGTTCGTCAAATACTCCAAGATGGGCAAAGCCCTCCAGGCCGTAGCCCTGGACATGGAAGCTGCACGGATCGTCGGCGTCCGGCCGGAAACCATCGTGGCCCTGGCCTTTGTTATCGGGGCCATGCTCTCGGGCGCGGCCGGAATGATGATGGCCGCCTACTACAACGCCACCTATCCCTACATGGGTGTCTTGACCGGCCTCAAGGGATTCTGCGCCGCCGTCCTCGGCGGGGCCGGATCCATCCCCGGGGCCATTGTCGGCGGTCTCCTCCTCGGCCTGGCCGAAAACCTTGGCGCAGCCTACATTTCATCGGGGTTCAAAGACGCCTTTGCCTTCGCCCTGCTGGTCTTAATCCTGCTCGTCCGGCCCTCGGGATTGCTGGGCAAACCACGACATTCGTAGCGGGCAGATTGTCTTCCGCTTCCAGGCGGGGCAAGGAAACTGGCCGCCACGTCCTATCCCAGACATGAAAAAAGGGCGCCCCGGCCAGACCCGGGATCGCCCTGATTCAATTTGATCTTCAGATCGCCTTCAACGCTGATCAAAATTGACCTTATGTTTGATGTTGATCCCCCGGGTCATGAAGTAGACATTCTCGGCAATGTTGGTCGAAAGATCGGCGATTCGCTCGAAACGCCGGACAATGATCACGTTGTGGACCGAGCGCTCAATGGCAGGCGTCTCCTGAATCATGAATTCGATGATCTTCTTGACAATGCGGTGGTTCAGGACGTCGACCTCGCTGTCCATCTTGGGGATGCTCACGGCCAGATCCTGATCCTGCTCGTTGAAACATTGCTCGGCCTTGCGGAGCATAATCTGGGCTTTCTGGGCCATGAAGGTCAGATCCTGGTAGTACGAGAGACGGGGGCGGTTGCCGATGATCATGACCCGCTCGGCCACATTCGCGGCCTCGTCCGCGATCCGCTCTAGGTCGCTCGAAATCCGCATGCACCCGACAATGAATCGAAGGTCCTTGGCCACCGGACATTCCAGGGCCAGGATCCTCAGGCAATACTCGTCGATCTCGCTTTCCAGATCATTGATCAGTTCGTCCCCTTCCACGACCTCCTCGGCCAAAAACTCGTCCATTTCCGTATAGGCTTTGATGCTCCGGTCCACGGATCGGTCGACCATGGCGAACATGTTCAGCATCTTGAGCTTGAGGCCCCTGAGACCTTCCTGAAGGTGGGTCGCCTTTTCCATATCACGTCCTTGTCTGTTCAAGAGTTGATGATCCGGCCCAATCGAGCGTCGAGAAAACCCCTTGTCTGACGAAACTCTAACCGAAACGGCCGGTGATGTATTCCTCGGTCTGCTTCTGATCAGGCTTGGTGAATATCTTTTCCGTCGGATTCGTCTCGATCAGTCGTCCCATGTAGAAGAAGGCTGTGAAGTCCGAGACCCGGGCCGCCTGCTGCATGTTGTGGGTCACAATGATGATCGTGAACCTGGTCTTCAATTCGTGGATGAGTTCCTCGATCTTTTGAGTAGCGATGGGATCGAGAGCGGAAGCCGGCTCATCCATGAGCAGGACCTCGGGCTCCACGGCCACGGCCCGGGCGATGCACAGACGCTGCTGCTGCCCGCCCGAAAGTCCCAAGGCACTCTCGTGCAGTCGGTCCTTGACCTCGTCCCACAGGGCTGAAATCTTGAGACTCGTCTCGACCCGCTCGGCTATGACGGCCTTGTTGCGATCCCCGTTAACCCGGAGCCCATAGGCTACGTTCTCGAAAATGGTCTTGGGGAATGGATTTGGCTTCTGAAAGACCATGCCGACTTTTCTCCGCAAATCGACCACGTCCAGGGATGGCGCGTAGATGTCCTGGCCGTCCAGGGCCAGAAGCCCCTGAATTCGGGTCCCGGGAATGAGATCGTTCATCCGGTTGATGCAGCGCAAGAACGTGCTCTTGCCGCATCCCGACGGTCCGATCAGGGCCGTGACCCGATTGGCCAGGAAATCCATGCTGATATCCAGCAGAGCATGGAAATCGGAATAATAGAAATCCAGATTCTTGGATTGGAGCTTGATGACTGAATTGTCCACTAGAGGCTTCCTTTTTCGCCGCTGGATGCGGCTGATGGCAGTTCAAAATGGAACACACTCCCATGGCTCATGCCGGGGGCGGGGCTCTCGACCCAGATTCGTCCGCCGTGATTGAGAACGATGTGCCGGCAGATGGCCAGTCCCAGGCCTGTTCCGGGAACATCCCGGCTTCGATGCTTTTCCACCCGGTAGAATCGTTCAAAGACCCGGTGCAGGTCGGACGTTGGAATCCCCGGGCCGTTGTCCGTAACGGCAACCTCGACCATGTCCCCGTCAGCGACGATTTCAATCCGGATACGCCCGGACTGCTCAGGGACATACTTGACGGCATTGCCGATGAGATTGACCAGAACCTGGACCAGCTGGTCAAAATCGGCCCAGACAGATTTCTGGCCCTGGACGATTCGCAGATCAACGGACACGGCCTTGGCCTCCACCTGGGGCTGACAGATCTTGAGGGCGCTGTAAGCGGCCGAATACAAATCCACCTCTCTCCGGTCCGGCTCAATCTCGCCCGATTCATACTTGGCCAGGGCCAGGAGGTCGCCGAGCATCTGATTCATGATGTCGGCGTTCTTGAGGATGATGCCCAGAAACGACTGGAGGTCCTCGCCTTCGCATTCCGGCAGGCTTTGCAGGGTCTCGGCGTAGCCTTTGATGGACGTCAATGGAGTCCGGAGTTCGTGGGAGACATTGCCGACGAAATCCTTGCGCATGTTCTCGGCCCGTTTGATCTCGCTGACGTCGTGAAAGACGACCACGGCCCCAAGATCCTTGTACCCGTGCAAGGGAACGATGTTCACGTCGAAGTAGGCCCCCGCGTTGGTTTTAACGACCAGGGACACGGTCCTGTTCGATCCCTCGTCAAAGCCCGTCTCCTGGATCAAGGCGCAGGCGTCCTGAAGTTCTGGAATCAGGGTCGCCTCCAAGGGGGACAATCCGGGCTGGGCCTCCAGCCTAGGAAATATCCGCTGCAAGGACTGGTTGCTGCCCACGACCCGCATCTGGTCGTCGAGTATCATGACTCCTTCCCGCATACCGTTGAACACGGCCTCCAGTTCCACTTTCTGTCTGGTGATGGTCGAAATATTTTCCCCGATGTTCTGGGCCAGATAGTTGACCGCTTTGACCAGGGGGACGAATTCCGGCGATGGGACGTCCCGGATCCGCTTGTCGTAGTCTCCGGCCCCGATGGCAAGAACATTGTCCACGACCTGACGCAGGGAAGACAGGACCCTGTTCATCAGCACCCCCGTCAGGACAAAAAAGATCAGAAGGCTCGCGGCCATGAAGCCGAGCATGCTTCTGTTCATTCGCTCGAGGATGTCGTTCGTCTCGGCATAAGGCACAGCCACCCGAAGAATGCCAGCCGGAATACCGTCCAAGGAATCCAGAGGCCTGGCGGCGTAGATCAGGTTTTTGTCCAGGGTCCCGCTGTAACGGATGGCGATTCCGGTGCCCGTTTGCCTGGCCTGAACCACTTCCGGCCTGGTGGCATGGTTGTCCAGAACGGCGATCTGATCCATGTTCAAGCCGGAATCGGCCACGACCTCGCCTCCGGCGGCGATGTAGGTCACCCGGATGCCGGTGGCCTCGCCTAGTTTAGCGAGCTTCCGGTTCAAGTCCTCAGGCCCGGCAAACGGACTCCGCGTCTCCAGGGTGGCTACGGCGAGATCAAGATGCGTCGTGGCCGAATTCAGCGCCTCCCGTTCCAGGGCGGACCTGAAGGTTTGGGCGTAGAACAGGTATGGCCCCAAAAGCGAGGTGACCAGGATCAGGCTGAACCCGACCATCAGCTTGGTCTGCATAGAAAAACGTTTCATTCGTGATTTCGTCCTTGATGGGCAAGGCTTCTTGCCGCCCTGCCCGGTGACGGTTCTCAGGCCAGGCGGTAGCCGATCCCCCGGACCGTTTCAATGATTGTCTGATAGGGCTCCAGCTTCTTGCGCAGACGACGGATATGGGTATCCACGGTCCTGTTGTAACCATCGAAGGTGTGTCCCCAGACGGAATTCAAAAGATGCTCCCGGGTCAGGACCTTTCCTTCGTTGGTCGCGAACTCGGCGAAAAGCTTGAACTCCGTGGCCGTCAATTCCCGCTTCTCCCCGTCCACGGTGAACTCGTAGTTCTCCAGATCGGCCCGGATTCCGTCTTTCTTCCAGACCACCGGAGGG
This sequence comes from Deltaproteobacteria bacterium, assembly GCA_009929795.1. Classification (NCBI taxonomy): domain Bacteria; kingdom Pseudomonadati; phylum Myxococcota; class Myxococcia; species Deltaproteobacteria bacterium. The sequence continues at coordinate 47,659 of RZZR01000002.1, forward strand.
ACCGGGGCCCTTCGGGAACGCTTCATGACGGCCTTGATCCGAAGCATGAGCTCCCGGGGGCTGAAGGGCTTGACCACGTAATCCTCGACCCCGAGCTCGAATCCGACGATCCGGTCGACCTCCTCACCCTTGGCCGTGAGCATGATGACCGGAATGTTCTTTGTTCTTGGCTCGGACTTGATTCTTCGGCAGACCTGAAGGCCGTCAAGACCGGGTAGCATCAGGTCGAGGATGACCAGATCCGGCGATTCCGTCCGGACCAGCTCCAATGCCCTGTGCCCGTCCATGGCCCGAATGGGGTCGAAACCCTCCCGCTTGAGGTGAAAACTCACCAAATTCTGGATGTCGGGTTCGTCTTCGACGACAAGGACTCGTTCTCCGGACATGCTCGGCTCCCGTGTTATTTTCTCGATCCCGGTTTATTTCATCTTCTTCTGAATCCTGGCCCGATAGACGATGGCCGCCAGATTCATGCTGAAGACCAAGGCGATGAGGACCAGGGCCGTACCGTACTGCAGGGGTCTGGTCTTTTCAATCTCGGTTCCGGCCGTGGCCAGGACATAGATATGGTACGGCAGGGCCATGACATCGTGAAATATGGACTTCGGCAAATTGGGCGAAAAAAAGACCGAGGCCGTGAACATGATGGCCGCGGTTTCCCCGGCCGCCCGACTGAGCCCCAGGATGGACCCGGTCAGCATACCCGGCAGGGCCGCCGGCAAAACAACCTTGGAGACCGTCTGCCACTTGGTTGCCCCGAGGCCCAGGGATGCCTCGCGGTAGGTCTGGGGGACCGACCGCAGGGCCTCCTCAGATGTCCCGATGATGACCGGCAGGGTCAAAAAACCCAACGTCAGGATGCCCGAGAGTATGCTGACCCCAAATCCCATCCAGATGACAAAAAAGGCCAGGCCGAACAGGCCGAAAACCACCGAGGGCACTCCGGCCAGATTGGCGATGGCCAGCCTGATGAGCCGCACCGTCCGGCCGGGACGGGCATATTCGTGCAGATAGATGGCCGTGCCCACGCCCAGGGGAAATGAAACCATCATGGATCCGAAGGCCAGAATGAAGGTCCCCAGAATGCAGGGAAAAATCCCGCCCTCAGTCATGGAGTTCCTGGGAAAATCCGAGATGAAGGTCCAGTTCAAGGCCGGAAAGCCGTTGACGACGAGGTAAAAGACGATGACGAAAAGGGCCAGACCGTTGACGACCGCCGATCCCCGAATGACGGTGAAGACCGCCCCCTGACTAAACTTGCGTTTGTCCGTGTATCGCATGGTCATTGTCCTCTAGAGCGTTGCCGCCCCGACCTGGGAGTGCTTATGGGCGATGTGCTGGGCCAGCATGTTGAAAAGCAGGGTAAAGACGAACAAAACCATGCCCGTAGCAAACAGGGCGTAATAGTGATCTCCTCGAAACGGAGCCTCGGCCATTTCCGCGGCGATGCTTGCCGGCATGGGCCGAACCGGGTCGAAAATCGAACCCGGAACCATGGCCGCCCCGCCCGCCACCATGAGCACGACCATGGTCTCGCCGATGGCCCTGGACATGCCCAGAATGACGGCCGTGGAGATTCCCGACAGCGAGGCCGGAATGATCACCCGGCAAATGGTCTGCAGATGCGTTGCTCCAAGGCCCAGGGAAGCCTCCTTCAAATCCAGGGGGACGCTGTAGATGGCGTCCTCGGAAATCGAGCATATGGTCGGAATGGACATGAAGGCCAGCATGATGGAGGCGTTCATGAGATTCAAGCCGGTGGGCAGGTCGAACTGACTCTGCAGGAATGGGGCGACCACGACCATGCCGAAAAATCCGATGACCACCGAGGGCAGGGCCGCCAGGAGTTCCACCAGGGGTTTGACCATGGCCCTGGTTCTGGACGAAGCGATTTCGGCCAGGTAGATGGCGGTCATGACTCCGAGAGGGATGGCCATGACCGACGACAGGGCCGTCACGGCCAGGGAGCCGATGATAAGGGGGAAAATCTGGAAATCGGGCGGATCGGACGTCGGATACCACTCGGTGCCGAAGATGAAGTCCTTGACCGAGACGTGCTCGAAGATGGGCAGGCCCTCCATGAACAGGAAGGCCATGATCAGGGCCAGGACGATGCAGGATACGCTGGCCACCCCGAAAAAGGAGGCCTGGATGATCCTCTCCCTGGTTCTTCTGGCGATTCGCATGGGACCCCTTCTGAAATGTGATTCCAAATTGTTCTTCCGGTCCGGGTCTTCCCGGACCGGAAGGGATAAAGGTCGAGAACGGTATTAGAACAGGGGCACGAAGCCTTGTTCCTTGACCAGCTTCTGGCCCTTGTTCGGGTTCAGGACGAAGTTGATGAACTTGGCGGCGTCCCCTTCGGGCCAGCCGTTGGTGAACATGAACAGGGCCCGCGAGATGGGGAAGGTGCCGTCCAGGGTGGTGTCGGGGCTGCCGACGACCGAGTTCACGGTCAGGGCCTTCAGGTCTTTGTTCAAATAGCCGTATCCGACGTAGCCGATGGCGAATGGATTCTTGGCAACGGCCTGGGCCACGGCCCCGTTGGAAGCCTGGAGCAGGGCTCCGGCAAAGACACGCTCCTTCTTCATGACCTTCTCTTCCCAAACCTCGTAGGTTCCTGACGATGTGTCGCGGGAGATGACCACAACCTGTTTGTCCGGGCCGCCGACTTCCTTCCAGTTCTTGACGGTGCCCATGTACAGGCCTTTGAGCTGATCAAGGGTCAGATTGGAAACCGGGTTGGAGGGATGAACAACCGGAACGATGCAGTCGTACGCCACGGCGAACGGAACCGGGTAACGATTCTTTTCGACGGCCATGGCGATCTCCTTGTCCTTGATGAACCGTGACGACATGGCGATGTCCGTGCTGCCGTCAACAATGGCCTTGATGCCGTTACCGGAACCGCCGCCCGAGATGGAGACGCTGATGTTCGGATTTTCCTTCATGAAGGCCTCTGCCGCTGCCTGGCCGATGGGCAAAACCGTGGTCGAGCCGTTGACCTTGATGGCTCCGGCCCATGACGTTCCGGCGATGATCATGGCTCCGACCATGGTCAGCAAGATGGTTCTGATGCGCATTGTCTCCTCCTGTTGGTTTATGGTGTGGTTGAAATACTTGGCGTTGCCGAGTGTGTATGTAAATTTGAATTGTGACAGTTTGATGACGATGGTGTGGGGGCACGGTGACAGGATTTCAAACATATAATGATCATTTTTGACGATTCAGGCTCCCAAGGGTCCGGCCAAGGTCTGAATCGGTTCGCCGACACATGGCGTTTCAGAACCGACATATGAATCCATGATCCGGCCCAACCGGTCGATGGTGGTCGCCAGATCGGCCATGACCCGGTCCGTCTTCTGCATCCTCTGCCCGGTGTCCCTGGCGATACCGCGAATTGTCGAGAGTCCCTCGTTCACTTGGATGGCCATTTGCTGTTCTTGGACCAGGGCCGAGGCAATGGAGGCAACCTCACTCTCGGCCCGAGTAGTCAGTTCAACGATCTCTTCCAGCCGTTGATTGGAGGCTGCCGCCAGAGTCGTCATCTTGGTCACGGTTGACGAAGCCTCGTCCATCTTCTGCTTGTGCTCGCCGACCCGGGATTGAATGGAACGGACGCTCTCCTCCACCTTGCTGGTGGCGGCCACGGTCCGTTCTGCCAATTTACGCACCTCGTCGGCCACCACGGCGAATCCCCGGCCGGATTCTCCTGCCCTGGCGGCCTCGATGGCCGCGTTCAAGGCCAGGAGATTGGTTTGGTCGGCGATGTCGTTGATCAGATTGATCACCCCGCCGATGTTCCGTGCTTCGTTGTTCAGTTCGTCCAAATCGGATCGCAGCTGGTCGCTGATCTCCTGAACCCTGGTCATGAACCGTACGCTGTGTCCGACGGTATCCCGGCCTTCATCGGCCTTGAGATGAACATCGCTCGAATTTTCAGCCGCCATGGTCGCGGCCTCGGACACCGCGTCCACGGCCATGACCAGCTCGTCCATCCATCTCGTCAGATCACGGATGCAGGCTCTCTGTTGGTCGGCTCCCGTGCGAGCTGAATCCAAGGAGGCAAAAACCTGCTTGGCGTGTTCCTGACTTTCCTCGGCCAGTTCCTCGGCTTTTGCCGACATGTCCATCAATCCTTGAACGATGTTTTCGAGTTTCTGCTGATTGGCCGTGGCCAACAAGGCCGCCGCTTCGGCCTGCTGGGCGTGGCTGTCGGCCTCCTTGGCTTTCTGGTCGGCCTGGATGATTTTCGATTCGAGGGAGTCGACCATTCTGGAAATGGCGTCGAACACGGCAAAAAATTCAGTTCTGAACCGGCCCTGAATCTGCTTTTTCAAGTCTCCTCCGGCCACGGCGACCGAGTACCTCTGAAGCAAGGCCATGGGTCCGAACAATTCTCGCCGAAGAAAGAGAAACATGGCGACAACTGCCATGGCCACAAGCAAAGCCGTTGAAAGAGCTAGGACAGTATTCAAATCTTCGGCCGGGGCCATCACCTCGTTTTCGTCCACCATGGCCACAAGATTCCAAGTCTCAGTTCCGAATGGGATGTCGACATCGGAGGCCAGCCGTCGGCCATCCGGTCCATCAAGGGTATACAGAAACCCCGGAGCATGCCCTTGAGCCAAGGCTTGAACGATGTCGTCGACAACGTCCATAGAAACGTCCTGCCCCGATCCAAGCACCCCGGCCGAACCGAGCAGAATGGTTCTCCCTGTCTGCCCCAGGCCTTCGTTCATGCCCATCATCTTGTTCAAGTCGGTATTGGAAACCGACAGAAAGGCCACCCCGGACGTCTCCCCGGTGTGGCTGAAAATCGGAGCCCCGACAAAGGCCACAGGCTCGTCGCCATATACGGCATAACGATTAAAATCGGCCACGGCCTCCTGTCCGGTCATGCAGGCCTTCCAGGCCTCGCCCAAAGGCGTGCCGGCCATGGCCCCAATGTCGAGATCATGTCCGAGATCATCCAATCCCTTGGCCGTCAGAAGGATTCGACCGCCGTCATCGACGATCAAAACGTCCCGGTAGCCGAGACGTTCGACATAGGCATTGAGTACCGGGTCGAGATAGGCGCGGAGATCCTGAAAAACCGGGTTGGCCACATCGGCCCGCAGGCCCTTGGCCGAACCCATAAAATGGTCTCTGAGCATGACCACGATGTTGTAGACCTCCTTGGAAGCCGCCAAGTGGGAGGCCTCCCGGACCCAGACGGAAGCCATGTTCATCAGGGCCATCCGTTTGACGTCCCGGACAGCCAACAATTTTTCCCCGGCCTGCCGAACCATACTTTCCCGGGCCGATTCGGCACTGAACCAGCCCAGAACGGCCACCGGGACCACAACGATCCCGACACAGAATAACAGAATCATGGTTCGCAGTGAAAGAAACCGTTTGGTCATGGCATCACCTCTCCTTATGCTTTTGCTGACGAGCATAGGATTCTCGAGGTGACGAACGGATGACGGGAAAGAGACGATTTCGGGAAAGGAAGGGCTACAGCCCTCGGCCCCAGATAAGGGCCTGCTTTTGAATGGACACGTTCATATCCCACTGCAGGTATTCAGCGATATTGTCGGAAAATGGCACGTGGACCAAGCGAGCGGATCGAAGTTTGAACCTGTTCTCCTTCACCAGGGGAGCCACCTGTCTCTTGTTGGGCGCCAGGTGGGCCAAAACCATGGGCGAGGCCTGAAAGGCCTCCCGGGCCGGCAGGGTGACCGGAAAAAACGAAGCATCGATCGGGACCCTTCCAGGCCGAGAATCCCCCCGAAACAGGGTCAACTGTGCGGCCAGACGGAGAAAAAGCGGCGGGTTGACCTTGAAGGCCGGAATTCTGAAGACCAAAGGCCGGGCTTCGTGCTCCGGCCTGACGACCATGGGCAGATTGGTCAGACGGATCAGGTCTGCGAAGGTTTCAAGGGCCAAGTCCGAGGCCGTCAGGGTTACCTCCCAGACCGGCAGACAGAGGTCACCTGAACCGGGCTCGGCCAGAAAGCTGAGGCCTCCGGCCTGCAAGCCTCCTCGATGGGGGATGTTCACGGTTTGGCATTGTCGGCAAACCAGGGCTAAGCTATCGGCGGGCCCTTCCAAATCCCATCCGCAGACCGGGCACATGGCCGGCAAGAAACCGGGAACCGGCAGAGAATCTCGGCTGCCTGCCCTGGAAAGGACCAAGGCCAGATCGGGATCGGCCTCCCGTCCGGAAAGGGCGTCGAGAACAGTGTCGCCTCGAACGTCCATGGGGGCGTGGACCAGGCTGACGATGTCTCCGATCAGGGATTGGGGAAGAGACACCCGGTCGGAAACATCAGGACCGGCCCCGGGATGGCCGACGGTCAGGATGGTCCTCACGGCCTCAAGTCTCAGCTCCGGTCGCAGGAACCGACCCGGAATGCCCGGCTCGGCGAATCGCAGCCGCATGGCCTGGGCCCTCAGGCCCAGCGAGACCGGAAGCCCCGGAAACGGGACCGCGGCCAGGCTGGTGTCCACCAGACGGTGCTCGACCCGATGGACGTCGTTGATGACCAGGGCCATGCCTCGCACTCGCCAATACGGGACATAGACGAGTTCGCCCCGAACCTGATGCCTTGGCTCGATTAAAAGGCTGGGATGGGCACCGGCATCAATGAAATGACGGACTTGACAGAACCGGCAGTGAAAAACCCGGGTCGTTTCCGGCATGGTCACCGGCGCCCCGCATTGGGGGCATTGGTATCTGAGTTCAGCCCTCAATGCGTCCGCCGCAAGCGTTGCAGAAGCTGGCCCCGGGTAAATTGTCTGTTCCGCAGGCCGGGCATCTCACCTGGCGCGGCCCCTCGGTCACGGCCTGGCCACAGCGGGAGCAAAACCGGGCATTGGGCGGCAAGTTCTTGCCGCAACCTTGGCATTGGTGGAAAACCATGACCTGATGGCCGCAAAAGGGGCAGAATTGGGCGTCTTCAGGAACCTGTCGGGAACAATCCGGGCAGGTCGTGAATTCGACCGCGGCCTTGCCTTGGGCCTGGAAAATCTGGCCCATCATGCCCGGAAGCATGAGGCCCATGCCCATGCCCATGCCTCCCCCGGCCTCGCCCGGATTCTCGGCCGCTTTTTCCAGGGCCATGGCCGCCTTGAGGCGCATGAGATCGTTTAGATTGTCGAACACGGCCAGCTTTGAGCGGTCGTCGATGGCCTGCTGGACTTCGGGGGGCGGAGTGATGGAGTTGATGTAGAGATGGGTCAGGGCGATGCCGAAATGGGAGAAATCCTCCCGAAGGCGCTGTCTCAGCCCGTCGGACCATTGGTCATAGCGGCCCGGAAGATCGAGAACCGTGTCGAGATGTTCACCCATGTAATCGTTTAGCCGGGAGACGATGACCTTGCCCAGATAGTCCTCGACCTCGTCCGTGGTCACCCGACCCATGGTTCCGGCCATGGTGTTGATAAAGAGCAGGGGCTGGACGATCCTGATATTGTAGACGCCGAAAGCTCGCAGACGAATGAGACCGAGTTCCTTGTCCCGAAAGGCCACCGGTTCCCGGGTTCCCCATTTGAGGTTGGGGAAAACCTTCATGTTCAAGAAATAGACCTCGGCCCGGAGCGGGCTGGTCATTCCCCAGGGGACCGAAAGGATCTTGGTCAGGATGGGAATGTTGGCTGTCTTCAAGGTATGCCGCCCCGGGGGGAAGGCGTGGACCGCTTTGCCGTTGTAGAAAAAGACCCCCACTTGGCTGGTTCTGGCGATGAGTTGGGCCCCGAACTTGATCTCCCCGGACCCCTCGGCTGGAATCCGCTTCAGAATCTCCCGCCCGGTTTCGTCGAACCATTCGATGACTTCCAGAAAAATGACGTTGTTCGTGCCCATGTTCGCTCCTGTTCGTCGTGAGAAAAAACGCTCTCTTCGGCCTGTTCACAATTTCATCCTGTCCGTGACGCCGTTCGTCGAATCCTTTTGGTCCTCCCGGCCCGAATCAGGCCATGAAGTCGTGGACATGGACATGACGATCTTCCATCTTGACCGGGACCGGCCCGGCCTGGCCCAACCCTTACCGCCCAGTACTCTAACGGTCGAGACCGAAGAAGGTCAAACCATTTCCCTGCCCAGCGTCCCCTTTTCGAACCGAAGCGACCAAGCCCCCTACGTACTTCTGGCCGGAGCCTGCTCGTCGGCCCTGGACTTGGCCTGGAAGCTGATGGAAGCCGAGGATTTCCCCGAGTGGTCGTCGGTTCTGTGCGTCTCCCAATGGGCCGGAAGGGGCCAGTTCCGTCGGCCGTGGGCATCGCCCGAGGGCAATCTCCATGCGGCCTGGCGCTGGCCGTATCCACCGGAGAACTGGCAAAGGATCGTTCCGCTCCTTGCCGGGGCATGCATCCGCAGTGCCTTGGATACCCTGGGGTTTGCCGTGACCATCAAATGGCCCAACGATCTACTTCAACACGGCAGCAAGGTTGGGGGCATCCTGGTCGAGGAACGGCAAAATTGTCTTCTGGTCGGTGTCGGGCTCAACCTGACGGCCCGGCCACATGCCCAGGAACGCAGGGACAATGCTTTTCCGCCCGAAACTCTGGAGGGTCCGGCCTTACCGGAACCGGCAGCCCCCGGCCTCTGGGCCGCCCTTGTGCCCCGATGCCGAGACTGTTATTCATCCCTTCTTGGATGTACCCCTAGATCCTTCCTTAACGACCTTCAAGCCGACATGGCCTTTATTGGTCAAGAGGCTCTGGTAGATTCCTCCGGACGCCGCCTGCGCGGCGTTGTCTCCGGTCTGAACGACGATGGCTCCCTGCTCCTGCGTCGAGGAGAGGCCCTCGTCGTCCTGAACTCGGGCAGCATTTTGCCCCTGGATCCAGCGACCGATTCCTGAACCCGCATCGACGCCCGACGGAGCTATCCCTCCATGAAGAATTACGATTTCGACACCGTTCTCGAAAACATCAGGGGCCGAAAAATCCTGGTAGCCAACCGGGGCATCCCGGCCCGGCGGATCGTCCGCTCCATCCACGAACTCCGGGCCGTACCGGTCCTGACAGTGACGGACGTAGACAAGACAGCTCCCTTCACCTCCGGGGCCAGGGAACTCCTCCTCCTCGGGGACAATCCCCGGGCCTATCTTAACATGGAGCGAATCATATCCATGGCCAAGGCCCGCAATGTCGCGGCCATCCATCCCGGCTGGGGATTCTGCTCCGAGGATGACGCCTTCCCCGCCAAATGCCACAAGGCCGGTATCATCTTCATCGGCCCCACCTCCGAGGCCATGCGTCTTCTGGGCAACAAGGTCGAAGTCCGCAATCTGGCAAAAAAACTGGACATCCCGGTGGTCCCTGGCTCCGATGGCGCCGTGAGCATCGAGGAGGCCAGAGAGGTGGCCCATATAATTGGATTTCCAATCATGCTCAAGGCCGAAGGCGGTGGCGGCGGCCGTGGCATCTACGAAGTCTTCAACCAGGATCAACTGGCCGACGCCTTTTCCAAGGCCTCTGCCCTGGCCCAGGCCTCCTTCGGCAATCCCCGTCTCTACGTCGAGCGCCTGCTGACATCGGTCAGACACATCGAAATCCAGGTCATTGCCGACACCCACGGCCATGTCTTCGCCTTTGACGAACGCGACTGCACGGTCCAGCGCAACCATCAGAAGCTGGTCGAAATCACCCCTTCGCCCTGGCCCGGCATGACCGAGGCCCTGCGGGAACGACTCAAGGAGTACAGTCGCCGGCTCATCAAACACGTGGGGTATCATTCCCTGGCCACGGTCGAATTCCTGGTCGAGGCCGACGGGACTCCCTTCCTCATCGAGGTCAACACCCGGCTCCAGGTCGAACACGGCATCACTGAATGCCGATACGGCGTGGATCTGGTCGAGGAGCAGATCGCCCTGGCCTTCGGCTCAACTCTCCGCTTCAACGAGCGGGACACAAGGCCGAGTAGCCACGCCATGCAGGTCCGCATCAACTGCGAGGATCCTCAAAACCACTTCTCGCCCAACGCGGGGATCATCACCAGGTACCTTTCCCCCGGCGGCCAGGGGGTCCGGGTAGACTCATGCGTCTCCGGCGGCTACGAGTTCCCGGCCCAATACGACTCTGCGGCCTCGCTCCTCATCACCTACGGCAAAAGCTGGCCCAAACTTCTGGGAACAGCCGCCCGGGCCCTGGGCGAGTACACCGTGGGAGGGGTCAAGACCACCATCCCCTTCCATCGCCAGATCATCCGACATCCAAAATTTCGCTCCGGGGAATACGACACGAATTTCGTGGCCCAACATCCAGAGCTCATGAAATACCGGGACCAGGAGCCCGAAGCCCTGCGCCTCTCACGTCTGGTGGCCGAGATTTCGGCCCACGGCCACAACCCATACGTCAAGCTCGGGGAATACCGTAGCCGGGCCGACAAGCGCATGGGCCGCTTCAACCCGGTTCTCCCGCCCATTGAACCCGAGTACTATACCTACCCCTACCCCCGGGGTGACCGCCAGGCCACCCTTGACTTCGTCAGGGACTCTGATCTGGTCCACTTCACGGACACCACCACCAGGGACATTACCCAGTCCAACAGCGGCAACCGCTTCCGACTGGCCGAGGACAGGCTCATCGGCCCCTATCTGGACAATTGTGGATTCTTCTCCCTGGAGAACGGTGGCGGGGCCCACTTCCACGTGGCCATGCTGGCCAACATGACCTACCCCTTCACCGAAGCCGCCGAATGGAACAAATTCGCGCCCAAGACTCTCAAACAAATCCTTATCCGCTCCACCAACGTTCTGGGCTACAAGCCTCAGCCCAAAAACCTCATGCGCAAGACCGGGGAGATGATCTGCGAGCACTACGACGTCATCCGCTGCTTCGACTTCCTAAACCACATCGAGAACATGAGGCCCTTCGCCGAGGTCTGTATGGCCTCCAGGACCAACATTTTCGAACCGGCCATCTCTCTGTCCTTTGCCGAGGGCTTTGACGTCGATCACTACATGAACGTGGTCGAGGAGATCCTGGACATGACCGCCCAGGCATCGAGCCTGCCCAGGGCCAAGGTCACCAAGTCTATCATCCTCGGCCTCAAGGACATGGCCGGGGTCTGCCCGCCCAGATTCATCCGAGCCCTGGTCTCAGCCATACGTGCCAAGTATCCAGATTTGGTCATCCATTCTCACAGACACTACACTGACGGACTTTTCGTGCCTTCGGTGGGAGCTGCGGCCGAGGCCGGAGCCCACATCGTGGACACTGCCATCGGGGCCACGGTCCGCTGGTATGGCCAGGGGGATGTCCTAGCCACCTCGGCCTACATCGAGGACGAACTCGGTCTCAAGACGCTCCTGAACAAGGACATGATCCGGACGTGCAACTTCGTCGCCAAACAGATCATGCCCTACTACGACCGCTACACGGCCCCCTACTTCCAGGGCATCGACTACGACGTGGTTCAGCACGGCATGCCTGGCGGGGCGACATCCTCGTCCCAGGAAGGGGCCATGAAGCAGGGCTACATCCATCTGCTTCCCTTCATGCTCCGTTTTCTGGCCGGAACCCGTCGAATCGTCCGCTACCACGACGTCACTCCAGGCTCCCAGATCACGTGGAATACGGCCTTTCTGGCCGTGACCGGAGCCTTCAAGGAGGGCGGCAAAAAGGCCGTGCGCCGTCTTCTGAACGTTCTGGAAACGGTCGTTTCGACTCCCGAGGCCGATCTCGATCACGATATGCTCCGGGAACGGCTGAACATCTACAAAGACAGCAACGACGCCTTCCGGGATCTGCTCCTTGGAAAATTCGGCCGTCTGCCCTTAGGATTCCCCGCTCCCTGGGTCTACGAGAGCGCCTTCGGCCCGGACTTCGAGCAGGCCCTGACCAGACGAACCACCAACTCCCCCCTCTCAACCCTGAAGGAAACGGACATCGAGGCCGAGCGGACGGCTCTGGCCGGCCATCTCGACCGCCAGCCCACCGAGGAGGAACTGGTCCTCTATTTAAACCATCCCGGTGACGCCCTGAACACCTTCGCCTTCAAGCGCGAATTCGGAGATCCGAACCAGCTTCCCCTGGACGTCTGGTTCGAGGGCCTCGAGGCCGGGGAGGAACTCTTCTTCAAGGACTCCCAGGGCCGCTACCACTCCCTGGTCATCCATCACATTTCCCGTCCCGACTCCCAGGGGCTGAGCACGGTCCAGTACTCCCTGAACTCGGAATCCTTCACCTCCCACATCAAGGTGGCCGAGGGTGCCCACAAGTCCGCCGCGGACATCGAAATGGCCGATCGCAACAATCCCCACCAGATCGGCTCCCCAAGCACCGGCGATCTCTGGATCATGCACGCCAGACCGGGAATGAAGGTCGCCAAAGGGCAGGAACTGTTCAACCTGTCCATCATGAAGCAGGAAAAGGCCGTCCTGGCCCCTGTGGACGGTTTGGTCAAGAGAGTCCTCAAATTCGCCGACTACCAGGAGGACAAAAAGATGGTCCCGGTCCGCGAAGGTGAGCTCCTGGTCGAGCTTTCGGCCATTCCCCGGACCTGCGGAGCCTGCCACCATCCCATCGTCACTAAGGACAGCGTGTTCTGCTGCCAATGCGGGGAAAAGCTCTAGTCGCCGTGACGAATGGGACATTTTTGTTGGAAATTGTTGACGAGGGCATGAAAGGGCGGGTATCCCCATTGTAACGGGCCAGAAACACAAGGCAAAGTTTCTTCTTTTTTTGGCACGTTTTCGTCATCAGATGTTTTCCGGCAGGACCCCGCCGTGGATCAACGCTGAATTCCAGGGAGGAATAAAATGGATAAGGCTCGCCAGAAAAAAGATTCCAGGGAGAAGGACGTCGACGCCGTAGGGCGAAAACTTGTCCTCTCCGGACCCGACATCGCCCTCATCGGCGAGGAGGCCGAACTCCTGGTCGGCGGCAAGAACTACAACACGGCCATCATTTCCAACATCCCCGACATCAAGGCCCCCCAGTTCAGGGCTATAAGCTCCGTCGCCTTCCACAGCGTCCTTGACGAGACCAAGGTCAACGCCGCCCTGGTCCGCCAGACCGTGGAAAAGGCCTACAATTCCGTCTCCTGGGGAGATCAGGAGGTCAACGAGGATCCGGACTTCCTGAGGGCGTTCGTCCGCCGTATCGCCCGGGAGATCCGCGACGGAGGCAAGGCTGAGGAACGGACCGTGGCTCTGCGGACCTTTATCAACAATGTGGTCGATGGTTTCGCCACCTCCCCCGAAGGCATTGACCAGCTACGCAGACGTTCGGTCCTGGTTCAGGCGGCCATTCTCTCGGTGACTTTGCCCAGGCAGGTAGACGGGGCCGTGCGCGAGGCCTACCAGCAGATCTGCGACGAGGCCAAGATGGAGGGTGTGCCTGTGGCCGTCCGCTCCTCGGCCGCTGGCGAGGATAGCCGAAAAAAGGCCTTCGCCGGGCTCCAGGATACCTATCTGAACATCGTCGGCGAAGACAACGTTGTCGAGGCCTATCATTGGGACTGCGCCTCAGCGTACAATCTGCGCTCCATGACCTATCGACGGGAGGCTGTCCTGGACGCCGTGGCTAGAGCCGAGGCCGTAGGGGACAACTCCATTGCCGAAAAGGCTAAACGCGAGTGGTCCATCGAAAACACATCCCTTTCAGTGTGCATCATGCGCATGATCGACCCGGTCATCTCGGGCACGGCCTTCAGCGCGGACACGTCCACTGGGTGCCGGGGAACGGACCGAAAGGACCTCGTGTCCATCGACGCCAGCTACGGCCTGGGCGAGGCGGTGGTCAGCGGTCTGGTCACTCCGGACAAGTTCTACGTCTTCCAGCGTGACGACGGCCACGAGGTGGTCATCCGCTTCATGGGGCTCAAGGACAAGAAGATCGTCTACGACGACAGCGGCCTGGGGACCAAGGTTATGGAGGTCGAGCCCGACCTGGCCTGCCGCTGGTCCCTGTCCATGGCCCAGGCCGAGATTGTGGCCCGGGGGGTCCGGATTATCAGCAAGGCCTACGGCGGCATGATCATGGACTCGGAGTTCTGCATTGACAACACCGACCGACTCTGGTTCGTCCAAGCCCGGCCCGAAACCAGATGGAACGAAGATCTGGAAAAACATCCCCACACCATCTTCATGCGCCGCATGGAGGTCGACCCCAAGGCCACGGTCAGCGCCGAGGTCATTCTAGAGGGCAACGGCGCATCCCGCGGAGCCGGCCAGGGCAAAGTCAAATTTCTCCGCTCAGCCCTTGAATTGAACAAGGTCATGAAAGGAGATGTGCTGGCCGCCGACCGAACCGACCCGGACATGGTCCCGGGTATGCGCATCGCCTCGGCCATCATGGCAGACGCCGGGGGCGACACCAGTCACGCGGCCATCACCTCCCGTGAACTGGGCATTCCCGCCGTCATCGGTATCAAACGGCTGGAAACCTTGCGTTCTCTGGACGGCCACCAGGTCACCGTGGACGGTTCCCGGGGCCGGATCTATCGCGGTATCATCCCCCTCATTGAGGTCGGCGGCGAGATCGATGTCCAGGCCCTGCCCGCGACCAAGACAAAGATCGGCCTCATCCTGGCCGACGTCGGACAGTCATTGTTCCTGTCCAGACTCCGCAACGTCCCGGACTTCGAAATCGGCCTTTTGCGGGCCGAGTTCATGCTCGGCAACATCGGGGTCCATCCCCTGGCCTTGGAGGCCTACGACAACGGCACCTTGGAATCCATGGTCCAGCAAAAGCTCAAGGACCTGGAAAATGACCTGAGCAAGATCATCCGGGACCAGCTGGTGGGCGGGCTCATCTCCATGGACCTCAAGCTGCGGCAGTACGTGGGCATTGTCACCGGGCTGACCGAGGCCATGGATGAACTGGCCAACCGCGAAGGCATGCGTGGAACCGACGAGGTCCTAGCCATCCACCGCCGGCTCCGCGAGTTGGACAAGAAGCTGGACAAGCATCTGGAATTCGCCACCCAGCGTCTGGACGTCCTCAAAACCTCCGACGACCTGAACGAACACATTGCCGTGATCATGGGCTGGGCCGACGAACTGGACAGCTTGGGGAATGATCCGGCCAATTCCAGGGTCCAGGAACTCAAGGAAGAAATCAGCATCATCTACGGCCG
Organism: Deltaproteobacteria bacterium; assembly: GCA_009929795.1. Lineage (NCBI taxonomy): Bacteria > Pseudomonadati > Myxococcota > Myxococcia > Deltaproteobacteria bacterium. The sequence goes on from RZZR01000002.1 coordinate 62,732, forward strand.
GATTAGCAGGAATTCCCTGGTTGCCGACACCATGGAGCGTATTGCCGAACTCAGGCTCGACGTGGCCAAAAAGGCCGGACTGGTCCAGGACATGGACGACGTCAGGAACCTGACCCAACGAATTTCAGAACTTCTCCGCCAGCGAGGCTACCGCAACGGCCGGGAACTCTACATGCAGACCCTGTCCCAAGGATTGGCCCTGTTTGCCATGGCCTTCTACGGCAAGCCCATCATCTACCGGACCACCGACTACAAATCCAACGAGTACCGCAACCTCCTGGGCGGCATGCTCTTCGAATCGCACGAGGACAACCCCATGCTCGGCTACCGGGGCGTGTCCAGGAACATCCACGACTGGGAATTGGAGGCCTTCAAGCTGGCCCGGGGCATGTACGGCGGCCAGAACCTGAACCTCATGCTGCCCTTCGTCCGGACCATTGAGGAAGCCAGAAGCATGAAACGCTACTTGGCCAAGGTCCACAACCTCGTCTCCGGCGAGGATGGCCTGAAGCTCATCCTCATGTCCGAGATCCCCAGCAACGCCATCCTGGCCAAGCAGTTCATTTCGGAATTCGACGGTTTCTCCATCGGCTCCAACGACATGACCCAGCTCGTCCTGGGCACGGACAGGGACAACTCCATGCTCCGGCACATCTACGACGAGGAGGATCCGGCCGTGGTCTGGGCCATTCTGACCACCATCTTCACCGGTCAGAAGGTCGGTAAGAAGGTCGGATTCTGCGGCCAGGGCGTTTCCAACTCCAAGATCATTCGCGGTCTGGTCTGCATAGCCGGCATCGTCTCGGCATCGGTCGTTCCCGACACATACGCCCAGACCAAGCACGACGTGGCCGAGATCGAACAAGAAGGTATCGACCTGCCCCGTCTGGGACCATGGCTCCAAGAACAGCATCTGGCCCGTCTGCACGCCAGAATGAAGGAACACAACTACGACCACATCCTCAAGCACACCACCGCCCCCTCGGACCTCATGGAATGGTACGAAGGCGAGCTTTCCAAGCTGCACCAGCAGCTTCGCGACGCCCTGGGAAGCCTGAAGGAAGAAGTCATCCGTCAGCAGTTGGCAGATTTCCGGTCCCATTTCCACAAGCCAATCATCTACGCCAACTGGGACTGGGACACCACGATCACCGACGCCCTGCATCAGGCCGGATTCTCCTCCTTCGAGGAACAGGCCGCCGCTTTGAAAAAGCAGCGCCAGAACATCTGGTAGTCCCGGCTCACACTTCACGAATAAAAAAGCCCCGCCCGGATGAACCGGACGGGGCTTTTTCTGTTTCAGCTTGTGGCTGGGTTCAATCTTGGCAGATATAAGGCAGGGCCGACGTCAGTATCTGGTTTCTGGACATATCGAGATTCTTGAAATTCCAGGTCAAATTTCCCCTGGATCGATCACCCGACATTCCTCGTTGGGACACCACCATTCATCATCGACTTGACTCTTCGTGGCCTTCTCCAGAGCCGGCCTGGACTCCGGGGCCTCCAGACTCTCCTGGACCCGGCCCTGAAGCTCCTTACTGCTCCGGCCCTCCAGGGCCTCCATCTCCTTGTGGGGCAATGCCTCCTGACTGGATTTCGGATCAGTCATTTCTCTCCTCCGCTCGTTCGTAGCTCCGCTATTCCACCTCGGTCATTTCACCGATGAGGGTGTTCAACTGATGGGCCAACTGGGCCAACTCGGTCACGGCCTGGGCCGACTGGTTCATGCCCTCGGAGGTCTCGGCCGTGATCCGGCTGATGTCCTCCACGGCCCGGTTGATTTCCTCGCTGGCGGCGCTCTGCTCCTCGGCCGCCGTGGCGATGGACCGAACCTCGTCGGCCGTGTGGATGGACAGACCGACGATCCGGCGCAAGGCCTCGCCGGAACTCTTGGCCAGGGCATTGGCCGATTCCACGGCCTTGACCGCCTCGTCCACGTTCTGGACGTTCACGGCCGCGCCCTGCTGGATGTTCTGGATGGCCGTGCCCACCTCCTTGGTGGCCTGCATGGTCTTTTCGGCCAGCTTGCGAACTTCGTCGGCGACCACGGCGAAACCTCGCCCGGCCTCGCCGGCCCGGGCAGCCTCGATGGCCGCGTTCAGAGCCAGGAGATTGGTCTGGTCGGCGATGTCGGAAATGACGTCAAGGATGCGGCCGATGCTCTCGGCCTGCTTACCCAATCGTCCCATGTCTCCCTTGAGCTGGATGGCCTGACTAGAGGCCTGATCGTTGGCCATGACGGCCTCTTCAACGATCTTGGCTCCCTCCTCGGCCTCGGACCTGGCCTTGTCCGCGCTCTGGGCCGCCGACGAGGAGTTCCGGGCCACCTCTAGGACCGTTGCGTTCATCTCCTCCATGGCCGTGGCCGTTTCGCTCGTTCTTTGGTCCTGGATGCCGGCGCCCTTGCTGACCTCGTCCACCTGGGCGGCCAGCTCCTCAGAGGCCGAGGACAGCTGGCTGGCGATACCCGCGGCCTCCATGGCCACGTGGGTCATCTTGTCCAGAAGGCGGACGACCTTTTCCTCTTGGATCTTGGAATCCCTCAAGGCCCCTTCGGCCCTCTCCCGCTCCCGCATGGCCTCGGCGCTTTTGTTCTGAGCCTCGGACATCTTCCCCTTCAGGTTCTCGACCATCTTTGCGATGGCCTCCTTCACCTTGGCCAACTCGGAATAAAAAGACCCGACGGGCTTGGAATCGAGATCACCCCCGGCCACGGCCTCGGCATACCCGATGATCCGCATGAGCGGAGTGATGATCTGCATGTTCATGGCCACATAGACCAAAACGGAGATGACGGCCAGGATGCCCAGGGTCCAGAGCGTGATGCCTATAGCAGCCGTACGGACCTGGGCGTTCACCGCATCCAGGGAGGAGATGATCTGAAAGGCCCCGTGGATCTCCCCGACCTTCCAGCCCTCTTTGATCCCGCCGACCACATCGGGCGTCCCCTTAGGATCGCCGTGGCAATAGAGACATTCCTCGGTCAGCCGGACCGGGCGGAAATACCGGATCCGGTCCTTTTCGACGATGACCTTCTCCTGGATATTCGTTTTCCTGAACTCGTCGAGGACCTCCTTCTCCTGGGCCGTCGGAGTGTTGGCCGGATTCCTCGGACTCTCCTTGGGAGCCTTGAATTCGTATCCGGCCTTTTTTGCGTTGACCTGGGCCATCTCCATGGCCGTGACCACGGGCACGGCCTCCAGAATATCCTTGGCAGGAATTTCCTCGAAGGGCCGGATCACTCCCCGCCGGAGCTTGTCGGCCATCTCGTCGCGGGCCGCCTCGGCCATGAGCACGATGGCCTTGCTCTTTTCGAGAATCCCATTCTCGGCCCCCTGACGAATGTCCGAAATCCGCTCGTATCCGGCAATGACCGAAATCAGGATCGGACCGAGCAGGGCCAAGCCCAGAATCTTCCAACGCACGCTGATGTTCTGCAGAAAACCGGCCATGATCATCCTCTCCTTTGTCCTCGCACGAATGAAACGAATGTTGAAGACTCAATCACAAAATATGCCAGGGAGCAAGATTGTCGTTGCCGTACTTGCCTGGAATCTCCGGAATGGACAGGACCAAAAAGGCCTCGGATTCGTCCGATATAGCCCGGGCAAAGGTGTCCTTGATGCTGTAGACAAAGGCCAGGGGATGCCTCTGTCCGTCGTCCATACGCGGGGTCATGAGCACCCGCAGGACCGGGTTCTGGACCATGTCCCGGTCCAGGATGGTCTGCTGCATCCGCCGCAGGGCCTTGGGATCGTTCTCAGCCTGCCAACCGAGCCCCAGGCCGCGGCGTTCGGGCACGACCTTGAACCGGCCGGTTTTGGGGACGAACATCAGGGCCGACGGGTTGGCGGCCGTGTTGCAATAGTACGATTCGTAGCTTTCGGTATCGGCCAGAATCTCCTGGATGGTCAAATCCAGACCCACTGCCGAGGGAAAAACCATAGGAGCCTCGGCCCGAGTCCCGCAACCCGACAAAAACCCGATGACGACAAGCACGACGAAGAGGGACACTCTGGACATGGGACGTTCTCCTTGATGCTGTGTTGAAGTTTGCAGAACCGGGCCGGCTCGTGCGAGGGCACACCCGGTTGGACGCTCTGACCGTACACCAAGTTTGACCGCAGGAAAAGAAGCGGATAGGTGCGGACTAGGTGTTTTTATCCCTGCACGCACCCTCCAACCCCTCGGGCCGACCACATGCACGATATCTTCGCAGCCCTCATCCTCGGCATTGTCGAGGGCGCCACCGAGTTCCTTCCGGTCTCTTCCACCGGACATCTGATCATCGCCGGACATCTGCTCGACTTCACCGGCCCCCGGGCCGACGCCTTCGAGGTCATTATCCAGCTTGGAGCCATCCTGGCCGTGGTCGTGCTCTACCGCTCGACTTTCCTCGGGCTGATCCGGCCCGGAACCCCGGGCCGCTTCCAGGGCCTGCGGGGCATCCGACTTCTGGTTTTGACCTCCATCCCTGCCTCGATCCTTGGCTTGATCGTCCACAACCAGATCAAGGAGTACCTCTTCCACCCTCTGCCAGTGGCCTGGGCCCTGGGTATCGGGGCACTGGCAATACTGGCCGTGGAACGTCGGGCCGGAAACAGCGGCCGATTTGCGACTCTTGACGACATCACCCCGGCCCTGGCCCTGGGCATCGGATTCTTCCAGTGCCTGGCTCTCTGGCCCGGGTTTTCGCGCTCCGCCGCAACCATCATGGGAGGAATGCTTTTGGGGGCCAACCGCCGCCTGGCCGCAGAATACTCCTTTCTTGCCGCAGTGCCCATCATGTTTGCGGCCACGGGATTCGACCTCTTGAAGAACTGGTCGCTGTTCGGGCCCAAGGACTTGGCCGTCCTAGCCGTGGGTTTCGTCTGCTCCTTTCTCTCGGCCCTGGTTGCGGTGGCCCTGTTCATCCGGCTGCTTCAAAGAATGTCCCTTCGCCCCTTCGCCTGGTACCGACTGGTCCTCGCGCCCATGGTCTTCGTCTTCTGGACCTGAGGGCTCCGGATACAAACCCTTTGCCTTCAAAACTGCTTAGGTCTATGGTCCAACCATGTCTATTACTTCCGAATCCTCATCGAAATCGGTCTTTCGGAAAAAAACCATCCTTGTGGCTGATGACGAGCCACTGGCCCGAGAAAGCGTGGCCGAGTATCTTGAGGATCAAGGCCACGTCGTCGTCCAGGCCGCCGACGGACTTGAGGCCCTGGGAATTCTGGACCGCATGAACCCTGACCTCGTTCTCCTCGATCTGATCATGCCCGGCATGGACGGCTTCCAGGTTCTGGACCGCCTGTCGGACCGATTGGAGAAGCTGCCGGTCATCGTCATCTCCGGTACGGGGTTGGTCCAACACGCCGTCCAGGCACTGAAAAAGGGAGCCTGGGATTTCATCACCAAACCTTTCACGGAACTCGAGGTCCTGGATCATGCCGTGGACAGGGCCCTGGAACGGGCCAGGCTGCTGCGCGAAAACAAGGCCTACAACGAACATCTGGAGGAACTCGTCCAACAGCGAACCGAAGAGCTTCGGTCCGAGATCGAGCGCCGCACGGAGGTCGAGGCCAAGCTCCGAGAAAGCGAGGACAGATTCAAGGAGATGAGCCGTCGGGACGACCTAACCGGGCTCTACAACTCCCGGCATTTCCATCAGCAGATCAAAACCGAACTGGCCCGGTCCCAGCGATACGGACACTCTTTGTCCCTCGTCTTCCTGGACATCGACAACTTCAAGATTTTCAACGACCGCTACGGCCACGTTCAGGGCGACCTGGTTTTGGAGACCCTCGGCCGGACAATCCAGGCCCACATCCGTAACCCCGACTCGGCCTTCCGCTATGGTGGCGAGGAATTCGTCATCCTCCTGCCGGAAACTCCCTGCGAAAAGGCCGTCAGCTTGGCCGAACGGCTTCGCAAGAGCTTTGCCGCCCTCGAATTCAGGCCCATGGAGAACACGGTCGTTCGCATCACGTTGAGCGTCGGCATTGCCGAACACCTCCCCGGAGAAGACGAAATCGCCTTTGTCGCCCGGGCCGACAAGGCCATGTACGAGGCCAAGGCGGGCGGCAAGAACATGACCGTCGCCAACGGCCGATCCTGCCGCCGACCATGAAATGCTACGCTGTCGGGGGGTCGGTCCGGGACATGCTTCTCGGACGCCCCGCCGCAGACCGCGACTTTGTTGTCTTCGGGGCCACTGTCGAGGAATTCCTGGCCGCCCATCCCGGGACCGTGACCGTGGGAGGAAAGAACCCCGTCCATCTTTTCCAGGGCGACCAATACACCCTGTCGCTTCACCCCGATCTGAAATCGGACCTTGCCTCCCGGGACCTGACCATCAACGCCCTGGCCCTTGATGAAGACGACCGGATCGTGGCCCATTCCCTGGCCCTGGACGATCTGGACAAGAAAATCCTGCGTCCCGTGTCCGAGGCCAATTTCCTGGCCGACCCCGTCCGGGCCGTCCGGGCCGCCCGATTCTCCGCCCAGTTTCCTGATTTCGACCTCCATCAGGATACCCTTTGGGCCATGCGGTCCGTGGCCGGGAAGGGTCTCCTGGAGAGCATTGCCGCCGAGCGCGTCGGTCAGGAAGTGCTCAAATCCTTGGCCACCCCCGAACCTGGCCGATTCGTCCGGGTCCTGGAACAAGGGAACTGCCTCGAACCCTGGCTGACCGAACTCGACGGGGCCCGGAGCATTCCGGCTGGTCCCAGGCCCCGGCACGATGAATCCCTCCTGGAACACACGGCCCGGGTCATGGACCGACTGGCCGGGGATCCCTTGTCCGTCTGGATGGGCCTGTGCCACGATC